>JABDFZ010000114.1:2976-10907 GCA_013286325.1 Bacteroidota bacterium
AACTTATATCATTGATAAAGCGGAAAAAGATTGGCTCATGAAAAATATTGCAATCAATTTTTTATATTTTTTTAAAATAGATGTTCTGTTTGGAAAGATTGGAATGTTTTTACAACAGGCACAAGTAAAACGCCTGGCAAATAAATATAATGTTCAATTAAAATTTGTGGCACAAGGAAATGGCGGATTAACCATTACAGGGAAAGGCGAATTTAAAATAGACCCTTCGAGTCATTTAAAATCAAACACTTTTATTGAATGTACGGGCGGGGTTAATATTGGACGCTGTTTTCATCCTGGAAGGGGGCTGACCATTTTTTCTACAAATCATAATTATGAAAGCGATATTTCAATACCTTATGATGCAAAAATTATAGCTAAACCTGTTGTTATAAAGGATTTTGTTTGGTGCGGATCTAATGTAACAATAGTACCTGGGGTAACGATTGGGGAAGGAGTAGTCATAGGCAGTGGGGCAGTAATAACCAAAAATATTCCGGATTTTGCAGTTATAGGAGGTAATCCGGCGCAAATAATAAAATATCGCGATAGCGAAAAATTCCTCAAACTAAAATCCGAGCTTAAATTTTTTTAGATGGTATATTTCCTGGTAAATAACAATATTCATTTACTTGACGCAGAAGCGCACCTATCAAATTTAGCAGAACATAAAATTGCTTTGATCCGGATACCTCATAAACTTACCATCTCCAGTATCCATGCTTTTGATTTTGAGGTTGAGTATCCCTATTTAATCGGAAGTGCAAAAGATTATTTTAATTTAAGGCGAATACATAAAATTCATAAAAAGATCAGACAAGACTTTGCGAATGTCAACGATCGCGATACATTGATCTTTTATACCGAATTTGAGTATTTAAACCACTATATTATTAAACTTTTTAAAAATAAGGGCGCTAAAGTTATTATGCTTGAAGAAGGTTTGCCGACATATGAATCACTGTTAAATAAGTCAGAATCAAAAAGCGGAATTAAAGAGAAAATGGTGCAATACTATTTTAATTATGTTTTGGGATATACAAATACACTTGTAGCAAAAGTGAATAACATAGTAAGGCCGCGGGTAACTGATAAATATATTGATAAGGTTTTATTATATAATAATGCACCGGTTGAAAGAGATCTGAAAACTTATTTGTTAAAGAGGAGGCAGTACACTTATACAAACCCGGATAAAAGATACATCATATTCTTAAATGAAAAGATGTACGATTATTATGTTAGTATGGATGAATATAAGCTGATATTAACAGATATTCTTTCAAACCTTTCCGAAAATTTCGACACTGTTTATTTTAAATTTCATCCCCGGGAAAAACAACCGCAGAGAGATATCTTATTGGAGGTAACGAATACATTTGAACGGGTTACCGTTTTGAATGACGACAGACCTGTTGAATTATTAATAAATGAACTGAGGGTTAAATATATTGCCTCATTTTTGGCACAAACTTTATTAAATCATTCGTGTTCAAATTGTGTAGTTTTATATTTGTTCCATCTATATCCTGAAATTTCTCAAAATCCTGTTTTTAAAAATTTGAAAAGGTTGCTGGATAGTTTAAATTATCAATTTTTTAAGAATTGGTCTGGGGTTAAATTAGAGAATGTAGGTTTTTCAAAAGATGCTTATAAAAATAGTAGTGAATCATTAAATGTGTACATATAGATGAATATCATCAAAACAATTCAATATTCAGGTTCTCATAAAGAAAGCGGGAAGTTATAAATATGAAGAGAACTTATTATTTTATCACGCTTTTCATGTTGATATTGTCTGCAAAAGCAAGTGTAATATCCTCTAGTGAAATTTCCTGGTTTGTTTTTGAACTTATCTTACTTTCTATTGCTCTTAAAAAGAAGCTGTTTACATACAAAACCATTAGGGCTTTATTTGTATTTGCAGTTTTATTTATAGTATTTATAATTTTCCGTAACCTCTTTAATAAATTAACAAGCACTTACCTGGTGAGCGATCTGTTCTTTTTGGCGAAATTTATATTTTCTGTATTTTTATATGGAACGGTTATGAGGGAAAAGGCAATCCCTTATATAGTTAAGGTAGTGAGTCATTTAGCAATTATCTCGCTTATCTTTTATCCCATACAATTAGCGGATAGCAAATTAGTTAATGATATAGGGAAGATTTTCGACCTGGTTGGGCTAGGTACCCACAATGTATCAGGAGGGTATAATAATTACCTGTTTTTTACAGTATATGATAATCACATTACCCGAAATTGTGGTTTTAGTTGGGAGCCAGGTGCCTTTGCCTGCATTTTATCGCTAACATTAATCTTCGCATTATTACGCGATAATTTCAAATTTAACAAGCAAACATATATTATAAGCGCAGCTTTAATTACAACAATATCTACCACCGGGTATATTATGTTGCTAATAATTGTGGTATTAAAGGTTCTAAATTCATCAAAGAATAAGGCACGATTTGTATATATAATTCCGGTTGTATTAGTTATGCTGGTCATATTTCTCAATTCACCGGTTTTGTATACAAAAATTGTATCAGCATATAATACAGATATAAACAACTCATCAAATTATGACGACCTGCAGAACTATTACAGTCAGGATAATAAAACGATACCATTAAACCGGTTTGCCAGTGTTATCCAGATCGTACTAGCTTTTAAATATAAACTGGTGCTTGGTGTTAGTAATAAATACGATGAAATTCTGGCAAAACAGTATAATTTTAATATATCAAACGGGATAGCTGATTTTTTTGCTAAGTTCGGGTTGATAGGATTCATTTTTTATCTTAGAAATTATATGCGATTCGTAAAAGCATATACGACATCCAGATTTAATTTATTTGTGATAAGTGTACTTTTTGTAGTAATATACTTTGGAGAACCAATGCTTTCAATGCCATTATTTCTCTTTTTTGCAGTTTATCCATTTTTTTGGACTCCGGTTGCAAATTTAAAAAAACAAATTGCCGCTCCTGTTCATTATCCTGATGTAGTAAACAATTAAATAATATTTTGTGATTTACATTATCATTCCTGTTTTTAATAGATTAAGTTATACTAAAGATTGTTTAGCGTCATTAAGTAATCAGAGTATAAGCAATTATAAGATTGTTGTTGTTGATCACGGATCAACAGATGGGACCAGTGAGTATATTAAAAATGAATTGCCCGAAGTTGAATTGATTACCGGTAGCAGTGATTTATGGTGGACTGGTGCTGTAAATTTAGGTTTGAAATGGGTTTTGGAAACAGCCGGATTAAATGATACAGTACTTACCTTAAATAACGACCTGATAGTTGATAAAAACTATTTAGAGTGCCTGAATGATATGCATTCCAATTTTCCAAAGGCACTTATAGGATCTGTTTCGGTTGATATCTTTAATCCGGAAAAAATATCATTTGCCGGTATAAAATGGAGTAGTGTAACCGCAAAATACAAGTCGGCTGTGAATATAAATATTCCTTATAGCTTGTTTAGAGAAAAGAATGAATATATAGTATCAGACCTCTTACCTGGGCGTGGAACGTTAATCCCGGTTAAAGCATTTAAAGATGTAGGCATTTTTGATGAAGAAAACTTTCCACATTATGCTGCTGATGAGGATTTTTCTTTAAGGTGCAAACAAGCAGGATATAGCATTCTTGTTGCTACAAACGCGTGCGTAAAAAGTTATGTAAACGAAACCGGCTTGAATGCTGATTCGAAAACATCGGTAAAGACTATTATAACTTCACTAACCAGCATCAAATCAAAAAACAATATTTCCAAGCGCTGGTACTGGGCCAAAAAACATAGCCAGATACCTGCATTATATATGGGCTTTTATATGTCCAGAACCTTCTTTTCCTATGTGAAAAGCCTTATTGCAACCAATAATCATTAGATGTGAAGTGTTTTAAATTCATATTTCTACCTTTGCCGTTAATAACAATCCACTAATTAAATGCAAAAAGTTCTTATTATATACCGTACAATTCCTCAATATAGGGTAGAGTTCTATAACTCTCTGAGAGAAAAGCTTAAAGAGCAAAATATAGAACTAGAACTGATTTACGGCAATTCGCATGTTGATAACCGTAAAGATACTGTTCGCAGCGACTGGGCGATATTTAAGGATAATGTGACAATTAATTTGGGCGTTTTTAAGTTGATTTGGCAACCCTGCTGGAAAGAAGTAAAATCAGCCGACTTCGTGATAGTTGAACAGGCCAATAAATTGCTTATAAATTACTTGTTAATTTTAAGAAAGCTCATAAAGCACAAAAAATTTGCTTTTTGGGGTCATGGTTTAAATCTGCAAGCACCTAAAAAAAGCTTTTTTAACAATTTTAAACGCACCTATACCAATTTAACTGATTGGTGGTTTGCATATACAGATGGAATAAAAAAATTCCTGATCGAGAACGGATTCAATGAAAATAGAATTACAGTAGTACAAAATGCTATAGATACCAAACTACTCAGTAAATATTATAATTCAATTCAGGACTCTGAAGTTTCAACTCTTAAAGAGCAATTAGGCATTACTGGCACAGAAACTATATTTATTTACTGTGGGGCTTTATATAAAGAAAAAATGGTTGATTTTATGATCGACGCCCTTGACAGACTTAAGGATAAGGGATTGGATTTTAAATTTCTTATTATAGGAAGTGGCCCTCTGGATGACTTTGTGGCAAAAGCAGCAGCTGAAAGACCCTGGATAATTAATATTGGCCCTAAATTCGGTAGGGATAAAGCATTGTATTTTAAGGTTTCGGATATCTTCTTACACCCGGGGGCAATGGGGTTGGCTATTTTAGATTCTTTTGCATTTGAAACACCTATGATCACTGCACCATATGAATTTCACGGCCCCGAATTTGAATACGTTGTGGATGATTATAATGGTATTATCAGCACTCATAATATTGATGACTTTATTGCTGATATTGAAGAATTGGTTAACGACAAAGAAAAGTATAACCAACTAAAGTCGGTTTTTGGTTTAATGGTAGAAAAATACAACAATGAGACAATGGTTCAGAACTTTGCCGATGGCATCTTAAAAGCTTTGAATTGAGATTTCTTAATAATAGTTAAAGAACTACCTTTTAACTATCTGTAAAAATGTCTTTATCATTTAATAAAGCATCTATTGCATTTTTCGTTATAGTTGGTATTAACTGGTTTTTTGGATCAGTAAAATAAAGGTTCGTACACCAGTTCGTAGTCGACATATTTATCACAGACCCTGAAGACTGGGATTTTTTAAACATTATGGCTGTTGCTGTATTAAATTTATTAGGTTTAAAATAATCGAGTGCAATGTCATATCCAATTAACTTTAACTGGCTAAATCCTAATTTTGAGTTGTCAATGATTGGGAAACCATCTGAATCGTAATCCGAAATCGGGGCGGCGTCAAGTTCGTGAGATGAGCAGGGTATAACATCACCTCTTTTTAAATTCAAACCATTGAATAGTATCATTTTGGGGTCAGCAATTTTTATCCCCTGAAAACTTTTAGCGCTTTGGATACCATATCCGCCTGCAATTCCATCAACACCTATACTTTGAGTTGGCTGATACTGCTGATAACCATATGTCCAATACACAGTTTTGTCTAAGGGGCTTGTAGTTGGATCTGCAGTTGCAGATTTATAACAAATTAACTGATCTCCGGCGTCATTATATCTCACATGCCAGTACATACTGTTGCCTGCCAATACCAAAGCCGGCTTTCCTGCATTTACATGGGCATCAAAGTTTTGCCTTGCTAACTTTGTCCAGTATTCACTATGCCCGGTGAGTACCAATAGCTTTCCTCTTATGTTACTCGCGCTATCAACATCAATATCGGCTATTACATTATAAGTGTATGATTGTTTAGCAAGCCATTTAAAAAAACCCGAAGCATAATAAGTAAGGCCCATAGGTCTTAAAAATGAGACCATTTGCAACGGCGAATTTCCATATAGATCTTTTCCTCCTGACAAACAATAAGCATTTTCGGTGTTGGAAGGATAAACCACCGTCATGTCAACATTATCATTAGTCCCTTTTATGATAATAGGGATTAAGTTGGCTATTAAATATATACCACTTGCAACATCAGGTACCGTTATAGTAACTGTTTCTGTGTAACCATACCCATTTTGGGAAGGGTTATCAGTTTGCATATGCTGAGTATTAGCTGTAGTAACAGGAATATAAAAAGCGAGCTTATAGTTTATGTCATACACATTTATTTTTTGGTTACTATAAAGTGTGTTTGTTGATAAATAAAGAATGCAATTTTCGCCTGGTAAGTAGGATTGCTTATTGGCATACCCATCAACCATACTTTTATTTGCAAGGGTAGGTATGTTTCCGCCTTCGCCAGGAGCTAATGTTTTAACCCCCGGGATGCCGGGAGGGTTACTAGGTGGAGTTACAACTGGTGGAGTTACAACCGGTGGCGTTGTGGTATTATTAGGTTTAACTGTTGACTTTGTACAAGAGGATATAGTCTCTGCTATAATTGGTGACAAAGCCAATAGTGTACCGGTTTGCCTTACAAATGCCCGCCTTTTCATTAAAATCTGATATAATATGTGATAATTAATTTAGTAGCCTAAAATTAATCATTTAACTGTTATTTTAGAAACAAAAATATGTTAATAAATGCCTCTAACAAACTGAAAAAGGCGATTCTAATGTAATTCTAATATATGATAAATGTATTATTGACACTACTTTATTAATTAATAATAGTATAAAAATAACTAAAGGGTAAATGCCTTGTTTGATAGTTTCGACACACAATAAAAAGACGACGACAGAGTAGAGGTAATGACCGACGAACGCATATACAATTATAAAATCGGTAAATTGCTTAAAGGGCCTTGGGAAGAGCCAGTGAAAGTATTTTCAATTGCAACTCAAAGAGCTGCAATTGAAAATAAATCGGAGGGGTTTGGCAAATTAATTTGATTTTACAAGTATGGCAGAAGTATATGGCTGTAATACTATCTGGCCGCTAAAAGCCTTGTTTGTAACGTCTTTATAGTTGCCCTGAAGCTGAACAGTTTTGGCTTGCTGTGAAGCATTGTAAACAAAGGTTATATTGCTGTTGTAAATTTGTGGGCCACCAATACTGCGGGAAGTCATATCCTTTGAAAATTGAGATCTCCATTGGACTAAGGAAACCCTGTGGCTATATTTTGATTCTTCATTTGCGCCACTTATTAATGATTGCGTTGGATCGGGGCTTGAATATATGTTATTTTCAAAGTTTCCATAATCGTCGCCAGGGTTCCGTTGTTTCCCATAAATAGCAACAGGTTGGTTTTTTGTTTTGCTGAAAAATATATTATCGTGAATGGTATTGTTAACATTATCACAATTCTTGGTAATGTTAAACGAGAATTGGATTCCGTTATCATAGCAGGTATTTCTTAAAACCTTTATACCATTTCCACCATGAAGATAAATGCCGCTATTAGGGCAATTGGTTATTGTATTATCGGTTATATTCAGGTTAGTAGAACAATCATCAGCGTAAATTCCGTCAATATGGGGGGAAATACCAATAGCCGGAACCGGACCTACCTGGCTGCCTATGATGATATTGCCTTTAATTGTTTGGTTGGTATTATTCTTTTGATCTCCGTTCCATGTATATATACCACCACCATCACTCTTTAACAAACAGAAATTTGAAATGAAGTTATTTGTTACCGAAATATTGTCGGATTTGAAATTTATACCAACATAACCTACGCTATCAATTTTATTTCCCTGCATAACCGAGTTTGTACTGTTTTCGCTGGTGAAATCGATAGCTGTATACTGACCGGCATTGCTTTTACCTCTTCCCGGCTTTGTACCTGTATTCTTTATGGTGTTATTGATAAACCTAACATTATCAATGCCGTAAATGAATATGC
>JABDFZ010000115.1 GCA_013286325.1 Bacteroidota bacterium
TTCGTCCATGAAAGTATAGCGGATTGGCTGATTTGGTGCAAATGTTTTCCAGGTGGCGGTAATGGATTGCAGGGTGTTTTTCATATCCTGCCCCTTAACCTTTATGCTAACCAATGATGGGCTCAGGCCGAAATGCAGTATCAAAGGGTCAATTCCCTGGTGCATTGATTCGTAATTAAAATCTGCCACCACACCTATCACCGTACATGGGTATCCGTTGGAAATGCGCGCACCAATGGGATGTTTGAGATTAAGCTTTTTTACCATCATTTGATTGATGATAATGGTTTTACCCGCCGTATCGTCGCTCATATCGTACGAGAAGTTGCGGCCCTCTATCAATTTAATACCCAATGTTTTAAGGTAAGTATCGTCTATCTGCCACAACTGGCCTTGCACGTGCTCGTCGATTTTTTCTCTACCCTCCAGGGTAAAACCATCGCCATTGCGTTTGGTGCCGGTGACAGGCAGGTAGTCGCTGATGGAGACGCTTTTTACTGATGTAAGCTTTTGCAACTCGTTTTTAAAGCTTTTTATATTTTTATCGCCAAGCGAATTGGCGCCCTGAACTATCACTACCTGGTCTTTATCAAAGCCGACTTTTTGGTTAAGGATGTAATGCATCTGGTTATAAATAACCATGGTGCCGATAATAAGCATAATAGAGGCAGTAAACTGGAACACCACCAAACTGTTGCGCAACGCGGAACTTTTACTGCCCACACTGAGCGCACCCTTTAAAACCTGTACGGGTTTAAAACCAGACAAATAAAACGCTGGATATAAACCTGCAATAATGCCGATAACTACCGCAGAAATCAGCACAACCGGCAGCAACCACCACTCGCCCCAGGGCATGGTAAGCGATTTGGATGCAAGCATATTAAAATAAGGTAGCAGCAGCCAGGCTAACAACAAACCGATGACAAACGACAGACAACTATACAACAATGACTCGATTAAAAACTGTTTGATCAGCCCACTGCGATTGGAGCCTACAACCTTGCGCAAACCAACCTCTTTAGCACGGTTAGCTGATTTTGCTGTAGCCAGGTTTACAAAATTAATGCAGGCAATAATGAGGATAAATGCTGCAACGCCACCAAACAGCCAAATAAAGCGGATGTCGCCATGTGAAAGGCCGTCCCTTATATCGTACGAGTGCAGGTTAATATCGGTTACCGGCTGTAACGACATATAAATCTTGGCGGCTTCCTGTGCGGGGTTTTTTACTCCGAATTTAATGATACTCGGCAGGAAATAGTTTTTAACCAAGTTAGCCGACATTTTCTTTTCAAAAGCTTTTGCGTCGGTGCCAGGTTTAAGCTTTACATATGTTGTATAGTTGTAATTCCCCCACGCATTTTGCTCGCCATGCCAAAACTCCTTGCCGGTTAGGGTCACCATAAAATCGTATTGCAAGTGCGAGGTAGCCGGGAAGTTTTCTATAACCCCGCCAATAGTATAGGGTTGGGTATTATCGTTATTAAAATACATCACCTTGCCCACCGGGTTTTGCCCCGGGAAGTATTTGTTGGCCTTTCTTCTGGACATTACTACCGTATGCGGACTGGCCAGTGCATGGGCGCGATCACCGTAAACCATCGGTAACTTTAGCAGATCCAACGTGCTTTGGTCGGCGAAGGTAATGCCTTCCTCGTAGGTGTTTTGCACCTGGTCGGCGCGGCGCAATTCTGCAGTTCTTGCACCCAATATGGCACTGTACATCAGGCGACCGGCAGATTCAACCTGCGGAAAATCTTTTTTCAGCGTTTGGGCCAGGGGGGCGGGCCAATCGGGGCCTCTTTGAACGGTGCCGTTATCAGTATACACCATCACCACGCGGAAAATACGGTCCGCGTCAGGATATGATTTATCGTAACTCATCTCATTGTTGATATACAACGCAATCAACAAACAAGCGGCAATGCTGAAGGCAAAGCCCCCGATTTTGATAGCCGCATACATTTTTTGCCTGCGGAACTGGCGTATGGCGATCTTAAAATAATTCCTGATCATATAGTTGCGATTTAAATTTCCGGAAGCCCACCCAGGAGTAGCTTCATGATTCGAAATTATAGCCGCAAACTTGATATGACGCCCCAAGTTATAAGATGGTACTCCTTTTTTCAAATCGCTCTTGTATTCAACCGGGCTTTTTCCGGTCATTTGCCTGAAAGTACGGTTAAAAGTAGTTTTGGAGTTGAATCCAGATTCATACGCAATACCCAACAGGGTTATGTGGGCATAAGCTGGGTCCTGTATTTTCTTAACGAAGTCCGCAACGCGGTACTCATTAATAAAATCGTTGAAGTTTTTTTTGAGTGAGATATTAATTATCCGGGATAATTCGTGATGGGGGATATTCAGCTTTTCAGCCAGTGAGCCCAGGCTGAGTTCCGCATCCTGGTAAAATAAATTCACTTCCATAGCTTTCTTTAGCCAAATACCTTTTTGCTTCAGGGCCGCCGAAGAAGATGGTTTTGAAACAGGAACTGCCAGGACGGGAACCGCAATATCGGCCCTTAAAAAGGCCGCTGCCGCTATCCGGATCATCATTATTGCTAAAAAGAGATACAAAGGATAATAAACATGAATACCTAACTGGTGATGGTAGTAAAAATAATCCACAGCTGTGAAAGGTATCCATAAGAGCCAAAGCAGGCCCAAACCTGTCAGTAAGCGATGCAGCCAACGCAGTTCATACCTGTAACGGTCACTCTCATTATTAAATTTCAACTGTCGGTAATAATGTTCTATCAGCCTGAAAGAAAAATATAAATAGGTAGCGACCGAAATAAATGCCAATAGCTGCAATACCGGGTTTAATTGCTGAAAGATTAGCGTATCAAAAGTAGCCGCGCCAGTTCTTATACTCTCCTTAATCTCCAATACCAGGATGCCCTGTTGCAACAACAAAGGGCTGAAATGCAGCAGGTCTTTCCAGCGGAATTTATATTCTGGCCGGGTCGTTTTAAGCACATAAAAATAGATGAAAGGACCGAGAGCGAGCGAAAATTGCAGTGGCAGCCAGCTCCAGCGGGGAAAGTAGGTCCCAAGACGAATGTCAATGCCCAATACCCAGACTATCCATAAAACGATGATGCCGAGGGCCAGGGCGAGAAACCGGTTTGCAATTTGGTTCTGCCTTTTGGTAAACCATAATTGCAGAACAAAAGTCAGCCCGGTAAATATTGTTCCCAGGAAGAGCGGGTCGTACAGGTTGATATGTAATGTATATGGATTCAAGTACAATAAGAGCCTCAATTGGTGTTCCAAATTTGTAACGAATTGATAAGCAGAAAATTACAATAATTTTTGAATACTTGTTGTAATAAAAGCGGACGGAGAAGTGTGCGGTTATAGATTTGATCAGGAAAAGGCTAATAAAAACTGCTTTGGATAAAATCCCCGGTGCGTCAACCTTCTTACATCGCTTTTTATTATATTCGTCACTTATGGATTCTACAGGATCCCTAAGTGCCAAACCAAGGCTCGCCAATTAAAAATGGAGAATTTTAGAACTTACATTCATTCCCTTATTGATCTTTCAGAAGAAGGATGGATGGCTCTTAGACCAGCTTTAACTACAGCCAGATATAAAAAGGGGCATTGTCTTTTACAGGAAGGCCAGGTATGTAACAAATTATTCTTTATCTCTACGGGGTATTGTCGTGCTTTCTACAGAAAGGGAGAGCAGGAAGTAAATACAAATTTTTTCTTCGAGTCTGAAATAGCTACCAACAATGATAGTTTCTGGACCGGCGAAAAATCAAAATTCTCCATCCAGGCATGCGAAAATATTTCAACTGTTATACTCGACAGATCAATATTGCTTAAAGCAGGGCAGGAAAACCATGAAATTGCCACACTGGGCAGGCTCTGCTTACACCAAACAGCTGCAAAACTGGAAAGTCATGCCAGCTTGTTTAAGCTCATGACGGCGCAGGAACGTTATGGATACCTGGAAAAACATAACCCTGTAATGCTCCAGCGTGTGCCTTTAAATCAACTCTCTTCCTATCTTGGAATTGCGAGGGAGACGATAAGCCGCATCCGCAGCAGAAGATCATAGTTCTCTTTTTGTGACGATCGTCACTTGTGTCACTTCCTTTGCAAGGCGACCTTTGCATAAAAACCGAACAAATGAAAATCAAAGAAAAAACAATTTTGATAACCGGCGCCAATCGCGGTATTGGACGGGCGCTGTTAGAGGAAGCGCTGTTAAGAGGTGCGAACCGGGTGTATGCTGGTGTACGTTCATCATTTATCCATCCAGATAGCCGCGTTACGTCCCTGATGCTGGACGTGACTAACGAGGCTCAGATTCAGAAAGCCGCAGGTGAAATCGAATCTCTCGATATCCTGATCAATAACGCTGGTGTAATGCATTATGACGATTTGAGTGACCGCGTAATGATAGACCGGCATCTTGATGTTAATTTCTTCGGCACCTACCGAATGACCCAGGCCTTCCTGTCATTGCTGCGCCAATCACAGGGGGCGGTCGTAAATATTCTATCGGCAGTTGCACTTGCTCCTTTGCCACCCACAGCATCTTACTCCATTTCAAAAGCGGCAGCCTTCTCCATGACCCAATCCATGCGGGCCTATTTGGCCGGACAAGGTGTACAGGTTCACGCAGTTCTTGCCGGTCCTACTGACACTGATTTAATCAAGGGCATGGAAATACCCAAATCCTCTCCCGCATCGGTGGCACAAAGCATTTTTGACGGGGTTGAAAAGGAAGAGGAAGATATCTTCCCGGACCCTCAGTCGGCGTCACTGGCGGAGAGCTGGCTCAACAGCGCCATGAAGGCATTGGAACACAGGTTTGCGGGGTTAGTGACCGCACGGCGTGCATAAGCTGGTTTTGCCAAATTCAAAGAGGCCATCTCACTTACACAGGAGATGGCCTCTTTTATTTAACTGTTAAATTGAGATCTCACATTATTCGACCTGAATTCTTTTTGGCAGGTAGCCCAAATCATTCACTTCTCAGGCTTTTTACAGGATTTGCTAGTGCCGCTTTGATGGCCTGGAAGCTTACGGTAATAATCGTTATCGTCAGCGCCGCTAATGCAGCAAGCACAAATACGCCTGGACCAATGTTGATATGGTAGTTATATTTTTGCAGCCAGTTGCTCAGAAAATAAAGGGCCACCGGTGAAGCAATGACACAGCTGATAACCACCAGCACTATAAAATCGCGGGATAGCAGCAGCCAGACCTCTGCTATGGATGCACCCAGCACTTTACGAATGCCGATCTCTTTAGTACGCTGTTCGGCAACATAAGCGGCAAGCCCGAACAGCCCCAGGCAGGATATAAATATGGCTAGCCCGGCGAACACGCCCGCCAGTTTACCAACCAGCACCTCCAGGTTAAACTTGTGCTCATATTCGTCGTTCACAAATTTGTACTGGTAGGGGTAAGCCGGATTATATTTTCCAAATATCTTCCCGATCTTGTCGATGGCGGTATGTATATTCACATTTTTCGCCAGCCGGTACGTAACCACAAACCCGTAGGGGTTATGCCCGAAAACGGCAGGCTCCACCGGGCTATAAGGTGAATCCATCAACGCGTCTTTCACTACGCCGATAATCCTTACTGGTTTTGCATTAAAATTGATAGTTATTAGTTGATTAACAGGGTCTTTCAAACCGACACGCCTAACCATTGCTTCATTCACTATCACGTTCAGCGTGTCGCTTTTCCAGTCGCCCGTGAAATTGTGCCCTTCGGCAAAGGCCATTCCCAAAGTCTTAAAATAATCGTCAGATACCCATATCGCGCCGATGTTCACATTTTCGTCACCAGCATTTTTTTCCGGCCATTTCTCCAGTGAGAAATGACTGTATACCTGTGTTGCCGGCGAGGTTGATGAAGCCACGCTCTCCACCAGTCCTGAAGACAGCAGATCGTTTTTCAGCGCCTCAAATTGGTTGGAAAGGTCATTGTTCATATCCGTCATCATTAGCCTGTCGGCGCTGTAGCCAGTCGGCCGGTTCTTCACATATTGTATCTGCTGATAAACGATCACTGTACTGACGATCAGGGCAATGGAGCAGGTAAACTGCACCACCACCAGCACCTTCCTTGGCACTGATGCCCACCTGCCCATCTGGATGCTACCCTTAAGCACCTTAACCGGGTTGAACGAGGACAGGTAAAACGCTGGCCGGCTCCCGGCTATTAAACCTGTAAACAGCACAAACACGATCATGATGCCCCAGAACCCAATATTGCCAAAAGGAATATAGACATCAGAACCCGTCAGCGAATTGAACGAAGGTAAAGCCAGTTGAACCAGCAGCAAGCTCAACAGGAACGATATAAACGTAACCAGCACCGACTCTGTAAGAAACTGATAAACTAAATCCATCCGACCCGAGCCGATGGCTTTGCGTACGCCAACTTCCCTTGCCCGCTTCTCAGACCTTGCTGTAGAAAGGTTCATGAAATTTATGCAGGCTATAGTCAGCACCAGGATACCAATAATGCTGAACAAGCGCACGTATTCTACAAAACCGCCTATAGCCTTGCCATTTTTAAAATCGTTATATAAATGCCAGTCTTTTAAAGGATGCATGATCACCTCGGGCTTTAACGACCGCATTTCCGGGCTTCTTTTATTGACGATATCCCGGATCTTAGGAGCGATCTGCCCGTAAGTCACGCCAGGCTCTAATGCAACATAAGCGGAGAATGAATTGTATGTCCACTTAGTACGTCCATCTTTGATCCAGCCCTGAGTAGCTTCTGAGTAAGCAAAAGGCACAAGGTAATTGAATTGCAGCGTAGCATTTGCAGGGATATCGCGCATAATGCCTGTTACCGTCATGTTTTGTGAATTATCAAACCGCACATTTTTCCCCATGGGGTCCGCATTGCCAAACAATGTTTTTGCTGTCGATTCGGTCAAAACTATTGAATGGAGATCTTTTAACGCTGAATTGGCGTTACCTTTTATAAAAGGATATTGAAATATTTTGAAGAATTCCGACCCTGCGGAGCCTCCTTCCAGGTACAGTTTTTTATCGCCAACTAAAAGGCCATGGTTCATACGGCCTATATTGTCAGATTCAGCAACGTATAGAATGCCGGGAATCTCTTTCTTTAAAACGTCAGTCAGTGGCAACGCTATGGAAGTTTGTGTACTCGTGCCGTTATGCTGTGTGGTCAGGTTCATCTCAACCTGGTATAATTGCTTATAGCCTGGCAGAAAACGATCATACGAATATTGATTAGTCACCCATAACCCAATCAGGAGTGCTACGGCCATGCCGGCTGCCAGGCCCACGATATTAAGCGCGCTATAAATTTTATTGTGGAGTGTATTGCGCCAGGCGATCTTTAAATAATTTCTAAACATAAAATTGCGGTTTAATTTCTCAGAAGACCACATTGGAGTGGCTTCATGACGTAAAATTATCGTCGCAGCATGGGAATAAGGTCTCAAAGTGTAAGATGGGCGTTCTTTTTCAAGCCAGCTCTTATATTCCGCCGGGCTTTTTCCGGTCATTTCCCTGAAAACGCGGTTAAAGGTGGATTTGGAATTGAAGCCGGCATCCATTGCAATCCCAATCAGCGTGATCCGGTCATAAGCCGGGTCCTGCATTTTTTGGATCACCTCGCGAATACGGTATTCATTAATAAAATCATTAAAGCTTTTTTTAAATGCCTGGTTAATGATCCGGGATAATTCATTCGGATTCAGGTCGAGCATTTCCGCAAGTGAGCGCAAATTGAGTTCCGGATCCTGGTAAAATAAATTCACTTCTATGGTTTTCTTCAGCCATATACCTTTTTGCTTTAGGGCCGCCGAAGAAGATGGTTTTGAAACAGAAACTGCCGGTACTGGCACTCCAACATCCGGCCTTAAAAAAGCTGCTGCTGCTATCCGGATCATCATTATTGCTAAAAGGAGATACAAAGGATAATAAGCATGAATGCCCAATTGGTGATGGTAATAAAAATAATCTACAGCTGTGAAGGGTATCCACAAAAGCCATAGCAGGCCAAAACCTGTCAGTAAGTGATGTAGCCACCGCAATTTGTACCGGTACCTGTCACTCTCATTATTAAATTTCAACTGTCGGTAATAGTGTTTTATTAGCCTGAAAGAAAAATATAAATAGGTGGCGACTGAAATAAATGCTAATAGCTGCAATACCGGGTTTAATTGCTGAAAGGTAAGCGTATCATAAGTAGCCAAGCCCGTTCTTATGCTCTCCTTAATCTCTAATACCAAAATGCCTTGTTGCAACAATAAGGGAATGAAATGCAGCAGATCTTTTGGCCGGAACTTGTATTCCGGCAAGGTTATTTTAAGTACATAAAAATAGATCAAAGGACCAAGTATCAGTGAAAATTGCAGCGGCAACAAGCTCCAGCGGGGAAAGTAAGTTCCCAACCGAATGTCAATGCCTAACACCCAACAGATCCACAAAATGACCGAGGCAAGGGCCAGGCCAAGAAAGCGATTTGCGGCCTGGTTAGCTCTTTTAGTGAACCATAACAGTGGAGCAAAAGTCAGCCCAATAAATATTATCCCCAGGAAAAGGAGGTCATACAGGTTAATATGGAATGTATATGGATTCAAGTAAATTAATTACCTCAATCGCTGTTCCAAATATGTAACTTGTTGAAATGTAATAAATTACGATTAGTCGGTATTGATTTTTGTAATGGAACCGAACAGCCGGATGTTCGGTTTTAGATTGATATTAATAAACAAACAACATTATCCCATCAAACGGCATTACTGATTACAAAAATAACAAAGCCCGGCGGACTAGCTGGGCTTTGTTAATGAGACTGGTTGGAATTCAAGAACAAAATAGAATTTAATTTTTGTACTTGTTTAAGAGCTCTGTATTCTCAGTTTGTCCCCAGTGCGGCATTTCGCCTTCTGAAGGTCCACTTTGCAATAATTTAAGACTTTTCATAGCCAATTGCTTAGCCAGGTCCTTGTCGCCACCCCACATTTTTGGAGTGTTATACTTAAACCAGGCCTCCATAAATATAGCTCTTGGGTTTTCAGGATTAAATTGCTTCGCTTTGTTCAAATATTGCTGAGCGATAGGACCATATTTGGGGCCATAAGACATCTGGTTGATGAATACCCTTGATTGATTGATCATGCAGAAAATTGTATACAATTCAGAAAGCTCCTTTTTTTGCTTAGCTGTATCAAGCAGCGATTTCGCTTTTTGGGCCAAAGTCTCACCGCGATTACTATAGGGTTCTACATCTTCACCATTGTCCTGGTAAAGGAAACCGATGCGGGCATTGCAAAACGCAGCATAATAATACGGCAGCCAGTTTGTTTTTTGAGCAATTGCAATTCCTGAAAATTCCTTTTCCAGTGTTTGGTAATCCTTTACCGTTTTGGCCTGGTCAAGTTTTTTCACAGATGAAGACAATGCACTTGAACTGCTTGATTGTTGTGCAGCAACTGTATAAATGGACAGCGCTGTAATAAAGATAGAAATGATTAACTTTTTCATTTTGATATGATTTTTGATTAATAAATTATAGGTTATTGTCGAGGACGTCCTGGGTACGGTCAATTCCAAAATTGAAGAAGAAGCCTACGGAATAATATCGTTTCGCCGGTAAGTTTATTGGGAGCTTATTGTTTCCGTTATAACTGTAGTTGTATCCGAATACCTGGTTAGTACCAAACAGATTATTTACCCCAATAGTGAAGCCTGAGAGTGGTTTCTCTTTCCAGTTACTAAATAATGATGTAAGATGAGCAATTTGTAAATTCACAATATTATATGGCTTGGTGATGCCTTGGTCGGCTATCCGGGTAGTATTGCCAGGAAGATTGTATAGAAAATCGTAATAAGGCCTGCCTGTTGCAAATGCATAGGAAATGTTGACATAAGAGTTGATACCAGGAAAGCTTTTTTTGATGGCTGCAGTTGCAGTGTGTGGCGTTGCAAAAGAAGGCCTGAGTTCGTATGGGTAATAAAGATAATCGCGTTTTGTATCCAGGTAAGTGTAAGTGATCCAATAATCAAGGTTTTTAACTGACCTTTTATCCCTGAAAAACAGTTCTGCACCCCGCGCGTATCCTTTACCGGTATTATTTGTAACCTGCCCGATTTTAACGAGGTCATCATATCGTTTGTAATAGGCCTCAACCCTGAAGAACCGGTTATTTGCCTTCTGTGTATAATTCAATATATAGTGTGTTGCTTTTGAAAAAGTCAAACCACTGTTATGGTATAACAGATCATTCTGAGGCTCCTGGTAAAAAATACCATATGCAAGATTAAATTGTCCGCTGCTATTTAAACGATAGGCAAGACTGATCCGCGGGGCGATTACAAATTGACCTAAAACTGAAGAGTACTCCAGGCGTGTGCCAGCTTTAACAGCCAGGTTATCATTCAGGTAAATATCACCCTCTGCAAATGCAGCCGACAAGTTATCGGTAAGGGCTATGGTACTATCGTTTGACATTCCATGGTCTCTTGAATAAAAATGTTCTGCACCGAACCTGATTGCCTGGTTGCGTGCAAGGAAGTGGGTGAATACAATTCTCGCCTGTGCAAAATCTGATTTTATATTGCTTTGGTTATTTGAATAAATAATACTTTGTAAAGTGTATTTACCTCGTTATGACTATAAGCCATGCCAATATCTACCTTCCAGTTTTCTGACAGAAGGTTGCGGTAGCTTACGTTATTATAAACATTTATC
>JABDFZ010000116.1 GCA_013286325.1 Bacteroidota bacterium
GTCTCGGACAAGCAGAAGTATTTCATTTCGACAGGTACTTCGAACCTCATTTCTTCGCAGATCCTGAAAAAATGATCTGCAGAGTTGCGGCTTGTAAAAATCACAGCGCTAAAATCGGCCAGGTTAATTTTTTCTTTACGGAAATCTTTGGCCGGCACGCCCTCAACATGAATAAATGATCTGAAATCAATTTTCAAGTTTAGCTTTTTAGCAAGCTCAGCGTATGGATTTTTATCATTCTCAGGTTTTGGCAAAGTAACCAATATGCTTTTAACCTTTTTATTTCTCTCTTCCAAATTCAATTCGTGTTACTGCCTAAAATTATATATTAAGTGCTTTAATCAAAATCAAAATAGGGCAAATTTCGAGGGCACAAAGATAGATAAATAAATAAAATTTATGAAATCGAATATTAGAAATGATATTTACACTATTCCGCAGGTACTGCCATGCAAATATTATTGCTATTAATGTCACTGTAAAAGTTAACAAACCCGGTATATACCTGTCTGAGAGCAAACTAAAACATATTGTTACGGATAAAAGGACGAAAGCTATGTTAAAATAGGTGAGATTAAGTATGGCTATATACTCGCTAACTATCTTATTTATGTCAAAAACAAAGCCAATAAATTTTAAAACAAAAAATTTAAGTGCAAATAAAAGGCTGATTAAAACAGAAAGTGCGATAAAAAGCTGAAAGCCGGTGACCTGGTAAGAGTAACCTCTGTATATGGTAAACTGATATAAAACCAGGCCCGAGGCAAGGCTAAACAACACAAACAGACCAATAAAAGCCCATGAATTAATCAACCCTCCCTCCTTGTCTACCTGAGAAACAGCATGTTTGTTATAAAATGATTGTATAACATTTTTAATCTCCTTGCCTAAAAAAAGATTAAGCAGAGCAGTATAAAGTAATAAGCCAACAATAGTTGCAATAAGCCAGGGATCACGATATAAACGCACTCTCCCTGTCGGTAGCACTCCATGCGATTTTGAATGATTATTTAACAATGAATCGATATTACCAAAATTGCTTACAGGCAGGGTGGAAAGAAACTTGGTTTTCCGTAAGGAATCGGGCTTTAGCCAGTACATAGCTATGGAGTCGGCTATAAACTGCTCCCTATTTTCTTTAGTAGTAGTTGCTGAATCAGGAAGAGCATTATACTTGTTACCGGCTGTATTTAAGTTGGCATCCTTTTTTGCAGGCAGTGAATCGTGCTGTGCATAAGCTGTGGTACACCAAAATGAAATAATTAAAAGAAAGCAGAAAACAATTAAACGCATTACTATTACTGTACCTGGTTATTGTGCTGCAAAATTACCTTAATAATTGATTGTTTTATAGAAGGACAATTATTTTAACATTAAATAATAATCAACTAAATCAATAACTATAATTTTGTGCATGAACACAAATCCAATAAACCTAACCGTAAGATTTTTATTAGAGATAGCCATGCTGATCATTCTTGGCTATTGGGGCTGGCATTTAGTTGCTGGCTGGGCGCACTATGTTTTAGCGTTAAGTCTTCCTTTAGCAGCTGCAGTTTTATGGGGAGTGTTCCGTATTCAAAATGATCCAAAACCTGCGCCTGTTGAAATACCCGGTGTGATAAGGCTTTTGCTGGAGCTTGGGTTATTTAGTTTAGCTATATGGGCATTGTACGATTTAGGCTATGTACAGTTAAGCATGATAATGGCTGTAATTGTGATTTTGCATTACCTGGTATCGTACGACAGGACATGGGTTATGCTAAGAAATAAACCATACAAGGGATTTGTTAAGTAAACAACTATCCGATAAGAGATCAAAAATCCAGATCCCATAGCTCACACTCAACTACAAATTTGATAAGAGTTTGTTCTATTTCCTCCAATAGGCAGACACTACTGGTCACTCATTTGCAGCCAGTATTTAATTAAGAAGTTTCTTCCGTAAATTGGTTCTATTAAATTTATCATAATGGTTCTTTTTTAAGAGCCACTGTGTCTATATTTTTGATTCCGATCAAAAATATAAGAACTATTGATTTTGAAATTAATCAATAATGGTAAATAATTAAAGAGAAAATATCAACTAATGAAACACTTTCAGCACACACGTAAAATTTTAGCCTTGTTAAGCTTATTTATGCTTCAGGCTTCATTAAGTCATGCCCAGATAGCTAAGATAGTTTGGCCTGCGGATCCGGTTATGACCAACGCCCGGGTTACTTATAACGGGGATCTGGAGATCACCCCATCAAGCACTTCTTCGGCCCGCGATTTCGATTTTTTAGCCGGAAAATGGGATATGCACAATACAAAACTTAAAAAAAGGCTGGAGAATAACCACGAATGGCTGGAATTTGAATCGAAAGATGAAAATTTTGGCGCCATATTAAATGGGATAGGTAATCTGGATATTTTAAAAACTTCATTTAATCAATATGGTAAAGCCCCCTATGAAGGATTGACCTTACGGTTATTTAACCCGGAAACAAAGTTATGGAGCCTTTATTGGGTTGACAGTAACCTTGGCACAGTCGATCCGCCAATGGTTGGCTCATTTGAAGGCAACATAGGTAAGTTTTTTTGCAAAGATACCTGGGATGGCAAGCCTATACTGGTAGTATTTGTATGGAATAAAACAGATAAGGAAGCTCCGGTATGGAGCCAGGGCTACTCGATTGATAATGGCCGTACCTGGGAATGGAATTTCACAAATGTATTACACCATACTAAATAAAAATTCACAAGCAATGTTGATAAGAAAAGCGGGGATTGATGACCTGAACGGCCTGTCGGAATTATTTAATGAATATAGAATTTTCTATAAAAAGGAAACTGACATTGAAGGGGCAAAGCAATTTTTAAAAGAACGCTTGTTGAAGAATGATTCGGAGATATTTATTTCTTTTAGCGATACAGTAATGACTGGGTTTGTGCAGCTTTACCCGCTCTTTTCATCAACAAGGATAAGAAAACTTTTAATGCTGAATGACTTGTTTGTTAATGAAAAATTCAGGGGACAGGGAGTTTCATTGGCACTAATTAATCGGGCAAAAGAATTGTGCCTGCAAACCGGCGCTTGCGGGTTTATGCTTGAGACAGCCAAGACCAATTTAATTGCAAACAGCTTATATCAAAAAATCAACCTTAAACTAGATACCGATTACAACGTTTACACCTGGGATGTGTAGGTTGTGATCAATAAAAATTCAAAATAATGAAACACATTCAAAACACACTGGCAATTATTTTAATCTGCCTGCTAAGTGGTAATATCTTTTCATCATGCAACACAGTGCATGGCACCGAACAATCAGCACAAACTATGGCGAATATACCATATCCTCAACCGCGTCCGGATTCAACAGCGTTAACTTTTTTACCAGGTATTGTTTCAACAGATTCGGTTGAATTTGATGAGACATTTGCTCCGGACGGCAAATCATTTTTCTTTACGCGTACAGAAAATAAAAAATGGAAAATTTATGTTTCATACAATGACGGAACAAATTGGACAAAACCCGTGGTCGCTCCGTTTACGGAGACTAAATATTCGCAGGCTGACCCAGCCTTTTCTCCTGATGGGAAGCTTTATTATATTTCGAACCGGCCAAAAACCAAATCAGATACCTCAACTGATTATGATATATGGTTTGTAACACCGCTGGGTAATGGAAAATGGTCTGCACCAGAAAATTTGAAAGCTATAAATACCAAAAGTGATGAGTATTATATGTCGTTCGCGAAAAACGGGAATCTTTATTTCGCTTCATCGCGAAAGGGTGGTTTTGGTGAGGAAGACATATATGTAAGCAGGCTGGTTAATAAGCAATATACAAAACCTGAAAACCTGGGCCCTGCCATCAATTCTAAAGAATCGGAGTATGATCCATGTATTTCTGCAAATGAAGATTTTATTATTTTCACCTCATCCGGCCGTGGAGACTCTTTTGGTGCAGGCGATCTTTATGGCTCTAAACTGGTTAATAAAAAATGGCTTCCGGCAGTAAATCTCGGAAAAACCTTTAACACCAAGGTCCGCGAGTATTGTTCGTATTTAACACCCGATTCTAAATATTTCTTTTATAGCAGCGGAGGAAATATAAAGTGGATTAGTGCAGAAGCGGTTAAGAAGATAATCTCAGCTATGTAATATTGGCGTTAAGCTATTTGTAATAATAAATCAATACCGGCTATGCCTACTCTTTAGCATAGCCAGTAATTAATTATTCAAAAACTCTTTTCTTAAAGAGCTGCTTTAATTCATCAAAACTCTGTTTAGGGTCTTTACAGATATAAATAGTTTGATATACATCTTTATCGAAATCTGCATAAGGGTTATATACCTTTTTTACTGCAACAACAATGTTGAAGTAGCATTTAAAAAACTCAGTACTTGCTTCATCATTTGTAAAACCAATTACAGTTTTTGGCATTTGCCCTTCAGGTGCCCACAGGTAAAAACTGCCATGATAGGAAAAAGCTTTGGGCAAACCATATTTACTGCCGAACAAATTAACTGCACCTGTTTGCCTGTAATGCTTACCCCATATTAAGCATGTTTTCCTTTCAGGGCTGGGTAAGCTATCATATACTGATTTTATCGCGGTTAAAGTATTTTCCCATTTTTCCTGCGAGTAATATTCTTCATAATGGATTTGATATCTGTTATCCTCTTTCTTTATTTTATAAGCACTGATAAAGCTATTCAACGGCAAAACCATAATCCCCCATGGTATCAGGAATACTCCAGTTAAAAGGAATAAGATGAACACAGGGTATAAAACCCATTTTCTGTGTGTCAATATTTTTTGCTCAAACCAGATACTGCCGAATATCATTAGAAACATAATGGCTGAGAAAAAGTAATAATCTTTACTCTTACTAATAGCAAGACAAAAAATACACAATGCAGTTGAAACTGCTAGCGGCCGGTATATTTCTTTATCAACTGTATTGAACATGAATATTAAGCCGGGCAGCCAAATCAATAAGGTAACAGGATTTAAAGCAAGTATCATCCCTCCGATTACCTTAGTTATGCTCAGCTTGTCCAGCTGTGTTTCATATAAGCGCGAAAACATTTGAAATACCGGAAAACTGTGATGATATTGCCACCATAAATTAGGGCCAATCAGCAACAAAAACAAAATAAGGTACTTCCATATCTGGTTGCTCAACAGTATTGACTGTGTCCTTTTGAAAAAGAACAGGCTTGAAAGTCCCGCCATAAAAAATACGATATCATATTTTGTCAAAAAGCCAAAACTTACGGCCAACGTTAAATAAAACAATGATGTGGTGTTTGGGACTTTAACAAATTTCACCAGGCGATAAAAGCTAAACACCCAAAAAAGCTGACTAAATACTACTGGTTGAAATAGCTGTTGCCCTCGGTCAAACCCAGGCGAGATCATAATACAAAGCAGCGCGATAAAGACTGCTTTCGATTTTCCACCCAATTCTATTATAGCTAATCCTATAAGTATCAAAATAAGTATAGAAGCAATGTGGTTGAAAATGTGATGGACAAATACCGAGGTTGATCCAAACTGATCTTGTATATAGGCCAGCCAGCCAATTACTGGCGGAAATTCCATATAGCCAAAGGCCGGATGGTTGCCGGTTGCAATATGTAATAATTCATCTCCCTGAAACCCCGAATTATAATCAGCTATCAAATGCACGATTAATTTGATTATACAGAACAGGATAATAATTACGGTTGTACTTTTTATGTTTCTCATTTTACTTTATTAAGAAAAGCAAATCCGCAGAAATTGCGGTAGCATTTTCAAAAGTATATGAACTAAAAAGCTATGCTAAAAGGTTGTGATGAGTAACTATGTTTTGTTATAGATGACAAGGATATCAACTAACAAGCTACGTTAGCCTGCTGATAAATCTGGTTAAACACATTTAAGTATGCTCGTGACACAGGTACTTTGTCCTCCGTTCTATCAAATGAAATTAAATATCCCTGTGAATTACCTGAAAGTTTAACTACCCGCTGAACATTCAATAAATACGCGCGATGACATCGCAATAAATAAGGGTAAGCGGTAAGTTGTGTTTCAAATTGTTTTAACGAAATTCTTTTGAGTTCATTTTTTAAACCGTCGTCATCAATCATGGTTAAGGTAACATAATTCCCATCAGCTTTGGCAAACAGCAAATCATCAGTTCTAAAATAGAAATCATCAATCCTTACATGTGCTTTAATAAATATTGGGGGAGAGGTTAAATGCCGATTTACAGGGGTTGAGGTAATGGGCAAAGCATCATAACCGGGTGATTTATTAGATACAGCGTTAAAATAGATTTTAGCCGAAATTAAATAAAGACAGAATACTATCCCCGCTAAATAAGCATTCCTTATTTCTATCCATAAATAGCGCCAGGAAACATTGTCTGGATTAGCATAGATTAAATTCCGCAATAAAAAGCTTGCTAATCCTATAATCAAAAATATCATAGCGATGTTTAAAAACTCTTTTTTCAAAGTCCAGTCATTGATTTGATGTCTTTTTCTGAAACGGGTAAGCATAGCAATATAGCCGAAAATAATCGACGCCGGCAATAACGCATGCAGGCAACAGATCGTTAAGTAATTCAATCTTAGTTCTGATGTATTTATAGTAAATGGCTTGAATAGGTAGAGGGTAACAAAAATCAATAAAAACTGAACAAGTACAATTTTGGCTAAATTGTTAGATTGATATCTTAAGGGATAATCCATCTTATTATTAAAAAATTGCTTGCTGAAATTTATAAATCTCATGATTCGGTTCGACTAATAAAATTACCTCTAAATATATTAGAATCATTGAGCCATAAAAAATTACAACCATGTAATATTTAAAAAAAGTCCTTAATGCGATTTGCTTAATATAACCATATTACAAAGCGGGTGTATAAAGAAACGTTGTTACGGTTTTCCAATTAGTTGTTGTTTAAAATATCAGGGCAAAACTTTCTTACCTTTGTTTTTCCAATGGCCGGTATATATATCCATATTCCTTTTTGCAAACAGGCATGTTATTATTGCGATTTTCATTTCAGTACTTCATTAAAATATAAAGATGAGCTTTTGCAGGCCTTGGTAAAGGAAATCGGCTTGCAAAAAACCTATCTTGGTAATGAGACAATCGAAACTATTTATTTTGGCGGCGGCACACCGTCCCTGTTAAAAGCTGATGAGCTTAATCTGCTTATCAACACTATAACCAACCTGCATACGGTGTCAGCAAATGCTGAAATTACTATTGAAGCTAATCCGGATGATCTGGATAAGGAGAAATTACAGGCTTTACGACAAACGGAAATAAACAGGTTCAGCATAGGCATTCAATCATTTTTTGACGATGACCTTCAATGGATGAACCGGGTACATCGTAGCGATGGGGCCGAAGCCGCTGTTAAAAGGGCGCAGGATGCCGGATTTGAAAACATAACTATCGACCTCATTTACGGATATCCATTGTTAAGCGATCAGAAATGGAAGTTTAATTTAGATAAGGTATTTGAATTGGATGTTCCGCATGTATCTTCTTATTCTATGACTGTTGAGCCTCAAACTGCGTTGGCCTCATTCATCAAAAAGAAGAAACAGGCCGCAATGGACGATCAGCAAAGCGCCGCGCAATTTATTTTACTAATGGAGGCCATGCAATCCCACGGCTTTGAACATTACGAAATCTCGAATTTTTGCAAACCGGGACATTATTCAAGGCATAATTCAAATTACTGGAGGGGTGTAAAATATTTAGGCATCGGCCCATCAGCCCACTCCTACAATGGCGAAACCAGGCAGTGGAACGTGGCTAACAATGCAAAATATATTCAATCGTTAGAAAAAGGTGAGATACCTGCCGAAGTTGAATTGCTTACCGAAACCGACCGTTTGAATGAATATATCATGACTTCCCTGCGTACCATTTGGGGGCTTGATCTGAATAAACTGAACAATATAGCTTCAGGAGCATCATCCGAACTAAATAAAGCCGCCCAAACCTTTTTTGAAAGACAGTGGATAGAACAAAAGGACGAGGTGATTTGTCTTACACAAACAGGTAAATTATATGCCGATAATATTGCTTCGGAGTTGTTTTTTTAAGTGTTGCAGAAAGTTATCCAAAATAGACCTTTCAAACCATCCGGCCATTTAATTACCTTTATGGCTCAGTACCATTTTAACCCGCATTAAAATGAAAATGCAGTCCTTACAGCCTCATGTTTCTATTTCCGGTTATGTAAGCAGCATAATTGTGCTGGAGGATGATAACCTTTATACCGACTGTATGATACCGCTGGTTGCCAAAGGCCAGCCCAGTATTGTTTTTTACACCACTAATAAGCGCGAAGGGTTAGTGCTTTATGGGCAAAACATTAAACCTTTTGAATTTGTGGCATCAGGGCATTTAACCATGATTGCTTACTTTTTGTATCCTCATATTTTAAAAACCTTTTTCGGGTTTAATGCCAATGAAGTGACAGATTTAAGTATTGACCTAAGTTTAATGCAACCAGCTAAGGATACAAACCTGAAAGAAAAACTAATTAATGAACCAACATTAAACGGACGTTTGCAGCTACTGAATAATTATATTTTAAAGCTTTCTGAATTTACAGGCACGGTTGTAAACAAAGCAATTTTATTTGCTACAACTACCATTCAAAAAAATAGCGGCCTGGTATCTTTAAAAAACATCCAGGAAGAACTTAATGTAACGGAACGCACTTTTCAGCGTTTGTTTGAGGCTCACGTTGGCGTTTCACCAAAAACTTTCTGCAAGGTTTGTCAGTTTCAACCGGCGTTTCAGCAAATTAACGAAGGGCAGTTTTCCAGGCTGGGCGATATTGCTTATCAAAATGGGTACGCCGACCAAAGCCATCTGATTCGCGCATTTAGGGAATTTACCAACTGCTCCCCTACCGAATACATAAAGCTCAGCGCAGAGTTCAGGAGCTAATCAAACATTTCTTTTGTCGGGTTTGTTCTATTTCTCAATTATCGAACGCTGTTACTTTGTGTAATAAAACGAAATAAAATGAGAAAGTTAGTAGTTTCAGCGTGGATATCGCTTGATGGAATTTTTGATGCCAATTTAATGGCAGAATGGTTTAACCCTTTTGATAGTGTTAGCAGGCAGAATTATATAAGAGATGGCATTTTAGCTTGCGATGCTATTATGTTTGGGCGTAATACCTATCAAATGCTTGCCCCTTATTGGTCAGCACAAAAAAACAATGAAATGGGTGTGGCTGATAAGTTGAACAACGCCCCCAAATATGTAATATCAGATACATTAAAAAAGGCCGACTGGAATAATTCGACAATTATTAATGGAGATGTAATAACAGAAATTACAAAGTTAAAAGAGCAACCCGGCAATGAGATACAGATTGAAGGCAGTGCTACTCTGGTACAATCACTAATGGAGGCCGATTTAATTGATGAATACCGCTTTATTGTTCATCCTATAATTATGGGCCAGGGTAAAAGCTTTTTTAAAGATAATGCACATACAAAAGGGTTAAAGCTTGTTAAATCGGAAGCTATTGACAACGGGGTTTTAATCCTTCATTACTGTGTGGAAAGGGATTAGTTCATAGTTATCAAATCTTTAGTCGATCAAAGGTTTAAAACTACTGGGAATGCGAATTATCGGGCTGGCAAAAACCGGAATTTTACTGGCCGCGTATCTTTCATAAAACAACACACAAGTAACTTTATGAAAAAAATAATTATCGCGGCCTTTACAATAGTAGCTATTGCCATTGCGCCCAAAGTAAACGCACAAACCAAAATGGTTGGTGGTGCAGCCATGTATCCAACCAAAAACATTATTGAAAATGCTGTAAATTCAAAGGATCACAAAACATTGGTTGCCGCTGTTAAGGCTGCCGGTTTAGTTGAAACTTTAGAAAGCGCAGGTCCATTTACCGTATTTGCTCCAACCGACGAAGCATTTAATAAATTACCAGCCGGAACAGTTGATAACCTTGTAAAATCCGAAAACAAGGCTACCCTAACTAAAATTTTAACTTACCACGTAGTTTCGGGCCGTTTAAGTGCTGCCGAATTGTGGAAACAGGTTAAAGCCGGGAATGGTAAGGCTGAATTAAAAACAGTGCAGGGAGGCACTTTAACCGTTATGGCAGAGGGTAAAAAACTATACCTTGTTGATGAAAAGGGTGGAAAATCATGGATAACCATTTCCGATGTATTTCAAAGCAATGGCGTAATACATGTAGTAAATGCCGTATTAATGCCTAACTAATCAAGTTGGCTTGGCCAACAAATAGTTTGTAATAGAGGGGGCTGTTTCGGAAGAAGCAGCTTTTTTATTGTTCATCTTTTAATAGATAAAAACCAATTTGTTAGAAAAATAGTGAAAACAAACCTCGCTTTTTCAGGCGTTTTACAATTATTTCAACCCTACTTTTTGGTACGTTATTGATATTGAAACTTCTAAAAAATACATTTGGTGGAACAAATTCTTATAACATTTCACCTATGGAATTATCAAAAATCGACAAAAACTCTTTCGCTGTCCAACCGGGCAAACTATTTATAAACGGGGTTTGGAAGGATGCTGCTTCAGGCAAAACCTTCGATTTACTAAACCCTACCGATGAAACTATA
>JABDFZ010000117.1 GCA_013286325.1 Bacteroidota bacterium
ATCCGGCTTTCTTTGCCTGCTTTCTCCTTCAATGCATTTTCATCTGGACCGTTACCTGCTAAAAGTAAATGCACATTCGGCCTGTTCAAAGTTATAAATGCAGACAATAGTAACTCAATATTTTTGACGGGCTCAAATTTACCTGCATATAGTATCAGTATATCAGAATCACCAATATTTAAAGATGAACGGAGCGCATTGGCTTCATTTCCTCTGCCCGCTTCAAACCGTTCATTATCTATAGCATGAGGAGCAAAGGTTAGTTGCTTGTCTTTCAACCCATATTTTTTAAAATAGGCTTTATTGTTTTTTCCTACATAAAAAGCGTGGGTTATATGTTTATATACCCATCTTAAAAAAACAGACCGGAGTATTTTTTTAAATCTTTTATGCTCATTCAATAAGGTTGAGTCGCCACGGAAATATATCGGTAATTTACCATTAAAATAACGGATTATTTTCAGATGAGAGTGATAGGCCCAGCCGAAAACCAACAAGGCATCTGGTTGCCACTTTTTAATCTGCTCAATACCATCTGGATTAATTATTCCTTTAAAATGATGGGAGCCTGGGTCATCAGCAGTATTTTTAAGCCATTCAAATTCATAACCCTCCAACAATGGAATATCCCAGGTTATAGTTTTATTAAAACCATGATCGAGTCGGGCTACAGCGTTTTCTCCATGTGTGTAAAATACCTTAATATTTAATTTTTTACGTTGATGTAAAAGCTTGAATATGGGTGCATAATACTGGATAGGATGAGTAATAATAATAGCCAGTTTCTTCATTGAAGCGATAAAACCGAATTAAATAATGCAACCTGTTTACGGGTCATTTCCTTTGCCGAAAAATTGTTAAACGCTGTAGCATCATAAGGGTTTAATGATGGGCGGCTGGTTGCCCAACCGGATAATACATTATAAATTTCGTTTATTGCTGAGTTTGAATCATCAGGAAATGTAACCACATCACTTGCAGGCGAGCAATTCTTTAAAATTTTTACTGCGCTGCTATCCTTTTGGAAACTTGCGAGTAAAGACTTTTGCGCCATAATGTAAGGGTATATTTTTGACGCCGTATAGCCGGGACTATCGGAACCCGGTATGATCAAAGCATCTGCTGCTAATAATGTGGCTATACTCTGGTAAAACGGTAAGCGTATTGTTTGTTCGTTTACATATTTTGCAACACCCATTTTTTCTGCTACAGGCAAAATGCTTAGCGTACCCCTGCCTTCAGGAGCATAGCTCGTACCTAAAAAATGAAACCTTAACTTGCTGAATAACTCGGCGTTTTTTGACAGTCCTGCTTTAAAACCTTCAAAAAGCAAACTCACCGCCAGTTCCATATCTGGCCCGCCACGACCTACGTATACACAGTTAATGAGGTTTTTATCAGCGCTGAATGCGAAAGGTTTTAGAGTAGCACCAAGCTGCTTCACTATATCAAAATCTTTTTCGAAAGCGCCGAAGGTTATAACTTCTTGTGGTATGTTAAGTGTGTTTGGATAGCGTTCGTTTAGTGTTTTTAGATAGTTTTCTGATACACTGATCAAGCCGCCAACCTTTTTCATTGCTTTTGATTCCAGCCTTTTGTGTAGAGTATAAACCAATTTGTATTTGGGCGGTCTTTCACTTTTGGGCTTATTATCATAATAATCAGAATACCATGGATCCTGCATATCTATTACGTATGGGATATTAAATTTATTTTTCCAGTAAGCACCAAGCGAACAAACAGGAAACTGGGTAGTTGAAAAATAAATCAGATCAAACTTTTTTTGGCGAAGCAGGCTGTTGACCTTGCTTTTATAAAACCATAACGACCGGAAACCCAAACTGCCAAATCCAATTTTCTTGCTCAGGCTTTTTGAGATAGCGCCAACTTTATGTATGGGTACATTTGCAGGTAAAGAATCCATCAGCAAGTCATCCTTTACCATTTCCGAGTATTTTTCATCCACACAAACCACCTCAGCTTCCCATCCAAACTCCTTAAAATAAGGCAGGCTCATACGCACACGCTGCATATCGGCAGCATTAGACGGTGGGAAATACGGAGAAATAATGAGCACACGTTTCAAACCTTCAAGGTATCAGCAACAAGATTGAGAAATTTAACACTTTCGGTTTCCCAGTTAAGGTCGTTGCTCGCAGCTTCGTAAGCTGCTGTTTTTGCTTTGTGAAGATCGGTCCTGTTGCGGTAATAATGATCGATGGTTTTGGCTAGCATTTGAACATTGCCTATTTCGTATAAAACCCCGGTTTCAGGATATGCATTTAATAATTCCTTTTGTGCCGATGTATCGCTGGCTATAATTGCCAGGCCAGCCTGCATGTAGGTAAAGATTTTATTGCTCAGGGCAAGATCATTGTTCACACAAAAACCGGTTTCGAGTGCAAGCCCGATATCAAACTGAGATGCAAGCTGATTGATTTGATCGGGCGAAATCGGTTGATGAATGTGTAAGTTTATAGCTTCAACGCCAATTTCAGTTAAGTACGTTTGGGCTGCAGGGGGCAGATCTCCCAGCAAATGCAGTTCTATTTCCGGATTGTTTAAAAGAGCTAAAGCTTGCACTACATCTTCAAGCCCGCGTTTAGGCCCAATGGTCTGCGAAAACCAAAATAAGCTTAATTGTTTATCATCATTTGGTAAAGGCGACAAAATAGTATGATCTATAGGGAACGCATTTAGCAACACCATGGGATGGATACCAGCAAATAGGCTTTTATAAGCGGCCGCAATCCCGGGGCTACTTGCCGTAATATAGTTTACCTGCGGGATATACTTTTGCTCAATGTGCGATTTTAAAATAACATCCTTGTCGTTTACATCATTGCTAACCTCATTACGGTGGAAATCCTCAGCGTCAAAAGCACATTTGGCGCTATATTTTTTTGATGCTTTAACGGCAACTGGCAAGGCTGCTAAATTATGTGCAATATACAGGTCAGCCTTATGTTTAATAGCTTCTGCTGTTAGTAAAGATGTGCACCGGCCTATATTTATTTCGGCAAACCGTTGACTGCTTCCTGAGACTTTGCTTAGAGCCTGCCCTGCTTTATATATCATCCTGCTCATCCAGTAGCTAAACTTTTCATCATCAGGACTGCCACCTACACGTATTGCTTTCCATTTTTTAGGTGGAAGCAATATCTTATCTATTTCCGTACCCCAATCGTTCCAGTATTGATAAATAACAGTTACGTTATAGCCGGCTTCAATCAACGTATCCACCTCTTTTACAAGCCTGGGATTAAGAGATGGCTGACCAGAAGTAATAAGAACTATACTTTTCAATTATTGCTTGTTCTTATAAATGGCGAGGTAGTTATTTGCTATAACAGCATCACTATATTTATTTTCGGCTGCCAAACGGCAGTTACGGCGGTCTATTGTGTGAAGAAGTTTCACCTGGGCCGCCATTTCCTCTGCTGTTTCACTAATAAAACCTGTTACACCATGCTCAATTCCTTCAGGCACGCCGCCATTTTTAAATCCTAAAACCGGCGTGCCGCATGCATAGGCTTCAGGTATAATTATTGGGAATGGCTCGAACCATTCAACGGGTGTTAACAGTGCACTTGCATTACCTAAAAGGGTATTTTTTTGCTGATTATTAACTACTCCGATATATTTGATGAGCCTTCCGTCGATGAGGGGCTTTATCTCTTTTTCGTAGTATGTTATCTCTTCAGGTAGTTCTGAGAGGTTACCTGCAATTATCAGTTCCCTTTGAAGAAGCCGGGCCACTTTTATGGCCTGGTGCAAACCTTTACATCTTTCTATCCGCCCTAAGAATACAAGGTAGCTATCAGGGCTGGTATTTGCCTGAAAATCGAACTGCTCAATTGGGGCGCAATTATATACTGTTTCCCAATGGCTGTTCGGTGTATTGCCGGTCTCTTTAATTGCGTCGGAGACAGCGGTATAAGTTAAGTTGCGCGGATGAACCTTATCAAACTTTATAATATTATTACGGTTCACATAACGCATAAAAGTTTGAACCTTTTTTGTCTTTCTTTTTAGAAAAGGCAAAATAAATAGCAGGCGGCCGAAGTTGTGAATTACGTCGTGCGACCTGATCTCCTTTCTTAATATCCAAAATACTTCCAGGAATATTTTTAAGTTGAATTCGGCACTTAAAGGGCCATTTTCGCTATAGGTAATTAACCTGCCCGGCGATTTTGAGTTAGGTCCAGCCACAATGGTTACCTGGTGCCCCATTTCTACATATTGATTTGCAATATCATATATCACCCTTTCAATACCGCCGTAATGTTCCGGAGGCACAGGTATAAAAGGATCCATCAAAAGTAAAATCTTCAAATTAGTGGTGTGTCAATCGCAAATTGACGTATGGTTTTGGGTTGAAAGTGACTCAAGTAACAAAAAAGTGGGTTTACGTTGGGTTTACATAATTTAATGTTAACCCACATATAAATATCTGTTAATCAATTACTTGTAGTGATTTTTTGAAAAAAAAACATGGTTTACACTTTTTGTATAAATATTATTGACTACACCTCAATTCATAAATGACATAACACTAGTTAACCTTACTATTGTAAAGCCTCAGATAGTTATCCGTCATTATTTTTGAAGTGTAGTTTTCTTCAAAATCCTGTCGGCATTTTGTCCTGTCAATCGTATTTAATTTGTTAACTGCAGCTATCAGGTCATTTTGGGTATCGCCAATAAAACCATTAATGCCGTTTTTTATAAAATCGGGTGGGAAATAACGGTTATAGCTTATCACAGGGCAACCACAGGCATTGGCCTCAATCATTGTTAAATTAAAAGCCTCGCTATCGGTACTCAGCATCAATAGGCCGGCTGCTTTTTCCAGGATCTCCTGTTTTTGCCGATCATTTACAGGTCCCACAAATTTAATCTGTGTGCCATCGCAATTTTTTGCGATATGTTCTGCAAACCATTCCTGTTCATGGGGATAATCGCCTATGCGGCCTGCAATTATTAATTTTTTATCTGTTGCCCGTGCTATTTCTATTGCATCTGTTATCCCTTTTCCGGGGCTCATTCTACAAATAATAACTAAAGCGCCATTAGTGTCATTAAATTCAGGGTTATATAAATAAAGCTCTTTTGCAATCCCGTTGTTAACAAAACTCCAATTACCGCCAAGGTGTTCATGTTTTCTTTGAATCCATCGCGCACAGGGAGCGAATGTGAAATTACGGGCTTTAAAACTTAAAAATCTGTGAAAAGCTTTGGTTGCTAAATCGGCCATGTGAAAAGTATGTACCTTACGTGTTGAACTCCATATCTGCGGTAAAACATACAGCAAACGGCCATGATTATGAATAACGTCGTATTTGTTAAATAAAAGATGTTTCCAGATTGTAGTAAGCGTTTTTTCGCGGTCGAGATAAGTTCCGATGCCAACCAACTTAACCCCATCTGGCACCTTCGACTCATTATGGCCCATTAAGGTAACTTCATGGCCTTGTTTCATCAATTCATCAATCAGGCCTTGTACCACCCTTTCTGTACCTCCAACCGTTTCTGGTGGGAATGGAACAACCGGGTTAACTATTTGTAAGATCTTCATTTACCGATCTGACGATTTCCATATAGGCAAGCGCCGATTTTTCTAATGTTAAATTATCCAGAATGTAAGAGCGGGGAGAGTAGTTGCCTGCTTGGAGACGCTGAATAAACAACAGGCATTTGGCTTCAAAATCATTTATCCCCTCAAATTTTTCTCCACAACTTCCACTCCAATAGGGGACAGATGACACGGGTTGATATTTAACTTTATGGGGATAATAATCCGGGTCCTGCCAGTAACCACCCCTGTCCCATGCCAGGATAGGCGTGTTAGTGGCCAGTATTTGCTGATAAGCCAAGCCCTGTGTTTCATGTTCGCACAGAAAAATAACTGCTTTGCTTGTGGCAAGTTTATCCTGTAACTCTTGGTGCGTATAGCTGCCATACCTGATGAACTGATAACTCAGGTTATTTGCATCCAAGATCTTTAAAATTGGTTGTATTAATGAATCATTAAACTGATCATGATGCCAGCGTATCTTATCATAGATCAAAAAGTCTGTCTTTTTTTCAGTGTTTGATGGCGACCATTTTTCGGTATCAATCCCTACAGGCCACGCCAGTACCTTATCTCCATAATAAGGTTCGCACATTTGCCGCATCCACTCGCCGGGGACTAAAAACCTTTTCACGTTTGGATATTTTTCAAAAAGATCGGGACAATCAACAGGGTGCGAATAAATACCTGCGCCAAACAATACAGGGTTTTTCCATTCCCTGTTAAAAAGTAACTGTGGCTTGCCTATAATACAAGCCAGCTCATTAGGGTGGGCTTTGATGTATTTGAAATCGTTAAACCTATAAGGGATATTTAACTTATCAAGCCCGCGCATTAATTCGAGCGCAACCATCATTACCCCGCCGGGCCTCTGCTTGCCACGTACAATCCGTCTGATTAATTTACGCGGATAGTGGTCGTACTTTATCCACCTGTCTGGGTCGGGTTCTTCGTAAAAAATGTTTATCGGGTCAGTTAATCCCATATTTTAGTAACCGGCGCAATGCCAATATCTTTTGTGTTTTTTTGAAGCCCAGTGTGTTATACATTTTGCCAATAGTGCCAGGTTCATTAATTTTAAAATCCGGGTCAATTGTTTTTATCCATTGCAACAGGTCAAGCGCCTCATCCAGGTTGTCTTTTGCTATCCAGGTGCATAATGGCCATAGTATTTTTATAGCCGCTTTAACCCTTCTTTGGGTGAGCCTGCCGCTTTCCTGTAATTGCTGCAGAATGTTACGGTATATTAACTGGTGCTGATAATTGGTACATGTACTTCCTGAATTATTCCGGAACTGCAGCCGCTCTTTATCATGAAAGAGATGACCGAATGCTGATCGGTCAAGAACTGATATCTTGGGCTCTTTTAATGCAACTTCCAGCATAAAGCAACGGTCGTCCCGCGAGGCGAAATTTGCAGCTGCGAACGATGTACGGTGCGGTATATCTTTTATAAAATCTCTTTTAAATAAAAAGGCAGAGTAATGCGAACTATCACACTCGCCTAAGTTCTGAGCTATAAAATCATCGCAGTTTATCCAGGGAAGAGTGCTTAAACATTGCTCTTTATCGTGAACCTCATATCCAGACACCACTATATCCGAAGCCTCCTTTTCGGCAAGCAGAAATTGTTTTTCCAATATGCCAGGCAGCAGCCAGTCGTCCGAATCGAGGAATTTAATGTATTTGCCCTCCGCAAATCCGAAAGCATAGTTTACAGCCCATGGTTTGCCCCAGTGCTGCTGTTTTAGTGCCGTAATACCTGGTTGATTACTAATCGCATCCCATGTGCCATCTGTACTGCCATCATCAACTACAATGATCTGAACTTTGAGATCATTATTCTTTTTGCAAGAATCAATTGCCTTTTGTAAAGACCATAATCTATTATAAGTAGGGATTATTATTGAAACATCCATTGCTATAGATTAGAGTATATAGGCAGCCAGTTTGTAAAATCGAACTTTTCCCCGCGAAGTATCACCTTCAGCACACGCTTACAAAAAACATAACTGCCATAGCTAACATTATAAGTGCCGTTTATAAATAATGAAACAAGCTTTTTATTTAGTAAAGGGGTTGAAACTTTAAGCAGCTTCAATTTAGCAATTTCCCGCTTATAGTGGAAGGCAATAGAATAGGCGCCTGCAAAATGCATAATTGCGGGTTCAGCCTTTTCACCCTGCTTATCAAAAGCACACACTTCGTTTAAAACATCAATTTTTAAGGCCCCGTTTATGCCAATAGGTGTCCGCATTATTAATGCCTGGTCGTCTACTGCTTCTACTTTATTAATGGCCATTGCAATAGCCATTAACGGCTCATCAGCCATTGATCCACGAAAATCATCAATCTCGATTTGAAAATACTGATCCCTGATTTCTCTGGCTGTTGTATAAATATTGGTTGCAGTTTCACCTCTTTTAAAATAGTAAACCCCACCGTTAAATAATGGTATTGAAGGCACATTAAACTTTTTACACATCGCTGCTACATCCATATACCATTCACCTGTACTTATTTGGTCACCAAATACAGCAAATTGGTGAGGTTTAAAAAAACGTATAGCATCATTTAACGATTTCACAACGAGGCAATCGGCATCGATAAACAAGGTTTCTTCAAAAGGGCTGTATTTATCCAAACATAATTTTTGACTAAAACCATCCCCATAAGAACTATTGTAGGGGATATAAATATCAAATAAGCCCTCAAATTCAGTTTCAGGAGCATCAGAAATTACAGCGCGCTTTATATCAGGGTTAGTTTGTATCAACGAAAACGCCAGCATTTTTGCCATTTCGATATACCTGTTACTTCCTTGTGCTATTGTAATTATCCCAGGCATTAATTGTTATTGATTACCTTTTTCAGGTTTGATTCGTAGATGTCGCTCAAATTCAAATTATGCTGATATTGAATTTTATCCAATCCTTTTTTTACATAATGCTCCACATCATCCGAGTTTATAATGTCCTGAATTGCAGCAACAAGGGAGAGAACATTATTTTCTTTGGCGAGGAACTCGTGATACCCCATAACATAAGGAATATCAGCATGATCAGATGTTATAACCGGTAGACCCGCTGCCTGGGCTTCAATAATGATTGTTGGCGCACCGCCTTCCGAATCATTATCACTTGCAGTAAGGGAAGGGTGGACAAAAAAAAAATCGTAGTCCTTTAAAGTGACAATAATCTCTGCATGAGGCTTCATCCCCAGCCAGTTTACATTTTTCTGCAGACCGTACTCGTTTATTATCTCTTCGTAATTAGATTGGTAAGGACCTGAACCTATAACATCTATTGAAAATTGCGGAAGTTTATCTTTTAACATTCCTATCGCCGTAAGGAAAACATGAAAGCCCTTCTTTTCCATAAAACGACCAATAAATAAAAACCTGAGAGGTTCGCCTGGTTGCCTGTAATTAACCTTACAAGGGTAATCATCAACCGGAATCAACAGCGGATTAACCATGCATTTAGCCGAAGGACAACCAAGTTTGGTTAACTTATTTACCAATTCAGGGCCCTCACCAAAAAAGGCTGTTCCGATACGCCAGAGCTCGTTTAGTTTCCGGCGGTATCCGCTATCAACAAATGGCTGAGACGATGCATCATAACCATAAAATGAGGTGATGAAAGGGATTTGTGTATTGAATTTTTTTTCGAAGCCCATCCAGTTTATACCCATCATTCCGAAATGGCAATGTACAACATCCGGCTTAAAATCATTGACGATATCCTGCAACTGATAATGCCATTTTTTTGTACCTGAGATATATTCATTAATATATCTTGCTGCACCGGCTATAGTTTTGCGTGTATATATACTGTCTTTAAGTTCAACTACTGTAAGCTCCTTTATTTCATCGGTAATGTTAATGATATTAAAGGCAACAACACAGGTAGTAGCAAATTGACTGCTTTTTTGCACATACCTTTTTATAAAAGTTTCCGTCGGTTGTGAAAAGTTTTGTACAAAATGAAGGACTTTCATTTATTTAAAAACAGACTACTGAATAATTTATATGGGACTAATTTTTCTCCCTGCAAAAATTGAAATACATTCTCCCAAATCATCATAATCCTTAAAATGCTTCAGGTTGAAATTTTTAAAAAGCTGTATATATTCTTTTCTTGAGCGGTAGGCCCATGAAAGCGTATTCTTTTTATTTGTGGTGTTTTCAATCAAAATCAATAGAGCATTATCTTTCGATACCCTGTTTATTTCTTTGACAGTTCTGGCAAGTTGTTTGTTTGATACCAAACCGCCTAAAACCAGGCAGATCCAGATTACATCAAAACTTTCATCGGAAGCAGGAATTGTACTATCAATAATTTTTTTATAAGATACATTATCACCTTGAGGGGCTAATTGAAGAAGATGTTCAATTGGGTCAACCCCCATTGCATGCCCTTTTATGGCATCTGCTAACTCTATGGTAAACCTGCCGGGGCCACAACCAAAATCTAATAAGGTTTTTTCGTCACCGTTTAATTGCTCAACCAAAACCGGGAAAATGGTTTCAATTTGAAAAGCCTTAACTTTTTGAATTTCCCCTTTATCATGACCAAGGTGCAAAACAGAATATTCGCCATGCTCCTTAGCTCTCTTTTCCCAATATTTTAATGGTGAAAATGTAAGCCGGTTAACCAACGCTTTTATTTTTGATTTAGCACCGGAAGCGAAATTTGTCAATTTGATAAAGAAAGGATCTTGAAAAATTGAATAGTTGTATCGATTATGTAATCTACTTCTACCATCTCCAGATCATAAAACAAGGGTAACCTCACCAGGCAGTCCTGGTAATGAATAACCATTGGCAGTTCCCGGCCATCATGTTTGTCCTGATAA
>JABDFZ010000118.1 GCA_013286325.1 Bacteroidota bacterium
AAAGCTAATTATCGGTAAAAAGATAGTTAAAGAACATAAACTGATGATCCCAACTGAAGGCTGGCTCGGTCTTATTGAGGACAGGCCTGTGCCTGTTTATCTTAATCCACAGGATTTTATTCATAAAGATATGCTTAACCTGCCTGTTGAGGTTATACGGCAAAAAAATGTGAGCATGCAGCCAAAACCAACTTCAGTACGTTATTTTAACGTGGGTAATTTTACACCTGTGCCTGTAAATGACTTCTCGTATAGTGTCGAAATCAGAAATGGATATAAGGAAGGAGAAGCGGCTTGCCAGTTTGCCAGTGTAGCGCTTATTACGGATAGCGGGCCAATTATTATACCCTTGTCTGTCAAAGGTTGCGTATCTGAACTTAATCTTTTTAATGTAGACTGGATTGTTTTTGGGAAAAAAGCGAACCTTTCGGGCTTTGGTATTGATATGACCAATTGGGTAAAGGTATCTTGCAAAAGCACTGCAAAGCATATAGAATACTATATTAATGATAAAAAAGTATTTGAGTTTCATCTACCTACGCCTGATGTAAAGATTGTAGGCCTATGGTTTGGCTTTATGGGGACAGGGGCAGTGAAAAATATTGAGCTAAGAGGGCATGATAAGGTGGTGTTTAAGGCTTTTTAAGATTTTGTGGGAAATCGAAGGGTTTGCTTTATAACATTCCTGATACAATCTATTCCGCCAAAAAGCGTTTTAAATTAATTCCCCTAATAAAACCTTCAAGTTATGCCTATGAAAAGGGGGATTCCGACTTTATTCGTCCTTGTATTTTTATTTCTGAACAGTTGCAGCAAAAAGAACAATACTGATCCTGTAATTTCTACCAATGGAAAAACTACAACAACAGGAAGCGGCAATACTTGTAATGCAACGATTGCTGATGTTGAAAATATCTCTGTTTTTCCTGCAGATAACTCATGGAATCAGGATATTTCCGCAGCTGCTATTGATCCTTACAGCACCCAGATCATCGCTGCTATAAGTACTGCACATTTAAAGGCTGATTTTGGAAGCGGGTTATACGATGGCGTACCGATAGGAATCCCGTTTGATGTTGTTTGTGGCAGTCAGCCTAAGGTTAAGATAACTTTCCGTGCTAATGCCAATGATGGTAATTATGGCGATGAAAGCGACCCGGGGCCTTATCCTATACCTTTAAATGCACACATTGAGGGTAACGGACAAGGTGATTCGCATGTGATTGTAGTTGATAAAGACAATAAGATACTTTACGAGTTGTATAACGCCAGCCTTGATAATGGCAAATGGGGAGCATCAAGTGGGGCGATTTTCGATCTGAAATCGGATAAGTTGCGGCCAGCCGGCTGGACATCGGTAGATGCGGCAGGTTTACCTATTTTTCCAGGATTGGTACGATATGACGAGGTTCTAAAAGGTACTATAGACCATGCTATTCGCTTTACATTGCAATCACAAAATGTAAAACCGGGTTATATTTCGCCTGCACGGCATAGCGTAAATAGCAAGGGTGGGCAATATTCATTACCTTTTGGTGCAAAGATAAGGCTTAGGGCAAACTTTGATATAAGCGGATATCCTGCTCACTTACAGGTAATATTAAAAGCCATGAAGAAATATGGCTTGATATTGGCCGACATCGGTAGCAATATGTATTTCAGCGGCGCGCCGGATAGCAGATGGGATAATGACGAATTGCAAAAATTCAGTGGCGTAAAAGCATCTGATTTTGAGGTGGTGAAATTTAACTGATGCAGATTACAAATGCTTCACAACATGATATTTGGCGGGCACCGTCATTAAATAAGCATAAATGGCGTCCACTTCCTTATCACTTAGATATTCAAATTTTTCCATTGGCGGCTTAAGCTTTCTGTGTGGTGCCAGTCCATCTTTTACAGCTTTTCTAAAATCCTCCCTGGTGTAATTACCTATCCCGCTATTTTTATCGGGAGTAATGTTTGATGCAGCTATTTCCATACCCTGCCCGCCTTTAAATGTTGCACCGCCGGCAAGATATCCTTTTGTTTGTTCGGGGTTGATAGAGTTTAACGATTTTAAGCTTTTGGAGTGACAGTGATAACAACCTACATTATCAACCAAATAACGGCCTAACGCTATCGCATCATTTTCTGAAGGTCTTTTTAACCCATCTTTATAAGGAGCAGGATCAGCTTTAAAACCCAGGTAAGTTTTACCGATCAGGCTATAATGTGTAAGCCCGACTGTGGTATCGGCAGCGCTGAGCGCCGGATCATTTGAACGGAGGAAAACTATAATATCATTTATATCCTCATCGGCCATGTTTGGGCGCAGCATATAGGCCATAAAGCGACCATCCTTTGAGATGCCTGTTTTGAGGAGATACTTTAGCTGTGCATCTGAATATTTTGAGGTGATCCCGTTTGTTTTTGAATGCGTAAGGTTTGCTGAATATACTTTGCCAGCAATTCCGGGTACATCATTAATTGGATTGCCGATGAACTTCTTAACGCCATGGTTATAATGACAGCCTGCACAAACGCTGAATACCATGTTTTTACCGTGTTCGAAACGGGCAGGGGAGGCAGACGCTTTATAATCGCCTTTAGTGGTTTCAAAATGCGTTTTACAGCTGATGATAACAATAACTGCCATTATTAAACTTGTTGCTGCAAGGCTTTTGTATTTCATAGCGGTATAGTTATACTTATTACTACATAATTGGGATTACAATGTTTTAAATGGGTTTATATTTATCAGCCTTTAAAAGTTGTTAAATCTTTATAATTTTCCATACTTTTAGCACACCATGGAACCCAAAAACAATAAAAAAACCATTCGCGCATGGGCAATGTTCGATTGGGCTAATTCGGCTTATAACCTTGTTATTACCTCAACCATTTTCCCGGCATATTATGTAGCAATAACCGCAAACGCACAAAACGGCGACCGCGTTTCTTTTTTTGGGCATACATTTATAAATACTGCATTATCTAACTATGCATTGGCAGCCGCTTACCTCATTATGGTTTTGCTGTTGCCTATATTATCATCCATTGCTGATTATAAGGGCAATAAACGAATCTTCATGAAGTTTTTTACCTGGCTGGGAGCATTGGCCTGCTGCGGGTTATTTATTTTTGACAGCCATAATCTCGAATTCGGTATTATTTGTTTTGCGCTGGCAGCCATTGGTTACAGCGGTGGTTTTGTGTTTTATAATTCATATCTGCCTGAAATTGCCACGCTTGATATGCAGGATAACGTAAGCGCAAAGGGTTTTACCTACGGATACATTGGCAGCGTTATTTTACAAATAATTTGTCTGGTGTTTGTACTGGCGCCAAAAACATTTCATTTAACATCCGGAGGCGCTGCTCAATTATCGTTTTTATTGGTTGGGTTATGGTGGATAGGTTTCGCCCATATTCCTTTCACCGTACTGCCCAAGGGCAGCCCCAATGCTGAACCACGACACAACAACATTATTAAGGGTGGTTTTATTGAACTGGGGCATGTTTGGAATAAAGTAAAATCGATGCCGTTGCTAAAACGGTTTTTGCCTGCTTTCTTCTTTTATTCTATGGGTGTACAAACAATTATGCTGGTAGCTGCCGGATTTGGCGCAAAGGTACTGCACATGGAAACCAGCGGGTTGATAGAGATCATCCTGATCATTCAGTTAGTTGCTATAGGCGGCGCAACGCTGATGTCGCGGCTTTCGGGTATTTATGGCAACGTTAAAGTTTTAGCAGGAGTGGTAGTTATATGGATAGGGGCTTGTATTGCAGCCTATTATACCACTACCGTGACTGAGTTTTATTTGCTGGCTATTGTGGTAGGCACAATTATGGGAGGGATACAGTCGCTGTCAAGATCAACCTATTCCAAATACCTGCCACAGGATATCCCGGATACGGCATCGTTTTTTAGTTTTTATGATGTTACCGAAAAACTGGCAATAGTAGGAGGTATGGCCAGCTTTGCTTTTATTGAGGAATTAACCGGAAGCATGCGTAATTCGGCACTGGCCTTATGCGTTTTCTTTATAATCGGGTTGGTTTTGTTGTTTTCGTTGTTGAGGGTAGAAAAGAATAGCTGATAATGTTATTTGATATACAAGTTTTGAGAGATAAATCATTTAATGGAACTTATACACCATAAAAAACACTTTTAAACATTTCTTAGCTACATAACTCCAAACTTTTTCCCAAATTAGCAACCTTATAATATCTGCGCAGATGAAGGTTGAGTTATTTATTCCATGTTTTATAGATCAGTTATTTCCGGATACGGCTTTTAATACCATCAAAGTGCTTGAAAAAGCAGGGTGTTCCGTTACTTATAATCCTGCACAAACTTGCTGCGGTCAGCCTGCTTTTAATGCAGGTTTCTGGGACGATGCCAAAACGGTTGGTAGCAAGTTTTTAAACGATTTTTCGGAAGAGAATGTTATCGTTTCGCCATCGGCCTCATGTACAGGTATGGTGAAAAATTATTATAACGACCTTTTCACCAATACCACACTGCATAACAAGTGCCGGAATATACAGGGCAATATTTACGAACTTTCAGACTTTTTGGTAAACATCCTGGAGTTTGATTATTTCGGCGCCGAGCTGGAAGGTAGGGCGGTATATCACGATAGTTGTGCCGGTTTGCGCGAATGCAAAATTAAGGGCGAACCCCGTCAGTTATTATCAAAAGTATTGGGTTTGGAGTTGGTAGATTTAAAAGATGGTGAAACCTGCTGTGGTTTTGGCGGTACATTTGCCGTTAAGTTTGATGCTATATCTACTGCAATGGCGCAGCAAAAAGTGGATAATGCACTGGCTGTTGATGCGGAATATATTATTTCAACCGATGCATCGTGCCTGATGCACCTGCAAAGCTATATCGACAAAAATAATATCCCGCTAAAAACCTATCATATTGCCGATGTGCTGGCAATGGGATGGGGAAACGTTTAGATTTCGGAGTTCGGATGTTCGATGTCGGATTTGAGTAATTCCTCCAACTTTTGTTAATAGACAGATCATCAGACGACCTGGATCTGCTTATGATTTCTGATTTTTTTGTGGTTTAAATTGCTGTTTCTGGTTTAGATGCGCTATATCTGACTGTAATAATGAGAATACTTATTAACACGGTTTGCAGTATTAATGATGGTATAGAATTGCCTAATGGACCAGGCAGGTGCTTGGTAAAATAATTATAATAATGTGTGCCTGTTGCGCCAAGCATATCGCACATTAAAAGCAGGGTAGCATAGAGCACCGTTTTCCGGAAAAGTAGCCCTACTGCACCTGTAAGCTCAACAATAGTAATAAAAACGTAAAAAGCATGGCTATATCCTGAAAGCGTAAAAAACTCCATCCCTTTTGCTGGGTGCAGGATATTAAAAACGGATGAATAGAAAAAGACACTTGCTGCCGAAAGCCTTAATATTTTATATAAAACCGGGATATTTTGAAGCAGTAGATCATGAAAAACAGTCAACCGCTTATTAAACAACAGTTTGATTATAAAATAGCTGATAAAAGTTGCAGCGTAAAAAGTATGGATTGTTATATCGCTTAAATATAAAATTGTTGCCAGCTGTTCATTCTTGGGGAATGGCAAACAAGCTATCCGGATGCAATAAAAGCTTATCTGTAAAATCAACAATGTTTTTAAAAGCGTTATCAGCCAGTGGCATAGTTTGTTATTCGCAGTTATGATAATAGTGAACGTTATTACGAACGCGGATAGAAAAATTATGTATACATCAAGATCAGTCATAATGGATAATTGGTTAAGTATTACAAGTTTATCCACTTGATTTTTATTTATTGTTATTGTTTCAATAAACAGGTTTGGATGTTAAATAATCCGACCGATAAATTCAATAGGAGGCAGTTAATTTGATGGAGTTTTCCTGTATTTATTTAATCATAGATTTCATAAATGACCAAGACGGCTTTTGGGCATGTTAAAGTGGCATTAATCTGAATAAATAGGTGAAATCATGTTCTGTAAATTTGGGGAAACCTATTATATTTGCATCACAAAATAATAGATCACTTTGTAGGTGATTAAGTAAAAAATTCTTTTTATAAACTTTAAATCATAGTTGTAGATGATTAATATTACACTCCCTGACGGTTCGGTTCGTCAGTATGACAAGGGAACTTCGTCAATGCAGATCGCAATGTCGATCTCCGAAGGATTAGCAAGAAACGTATTAGCAGCAGAAGTTGACGGCCAGGTTTGGGATGCAAGCCGCCCGATTGAAAACGATGCACATGTTAAGCTTTTAACCTGGAACGACGCTCAGGCAAAGGCGACTTTCTGGCACTCATCGGCGCACTTAATGGCCGAGGCTCTTGAAGCGCTTTATCCGGGTACAAAATTCGGGATAGGTCCTGCTATTGAAACCGGTTTTTATTATGATGTTGACTTTGGCGACCGTGAGTTTTCGTCGGATGAGTTTAAACAGATTGAGGACAAGATCATCGAACTGGCAAAAACCAAAGAGGAATACATCAGGAAACCTGTAAGCAAGGCTGACGCAATTGAATACTTCACTGAAAAAGGCGATGAGTACAAGCTTGATCTGTTAAAGGACCTGCCTGATGGCTCTATCACCTTCTATACTCAAGGTAACTTTACCGATCTGTGCCGCGGGCCTCATATTCCTAATACAGGCTTTATAAAAGCTGTGAAGCTGATGAGCGTTGCCGGGGCATACTGGCGTGGCGATGAAAGCCGCAAGCAGCTAACCCGTATTTACGGTGTTACCTTCCCGAAGGCAAGTGAACTTACCGACTACCTGCATTTACTGGAAGAAGCCAAAAAACGCGATCACCGTAAGCTGGGTAAAGAAATGGAGTTGTTTGCCTTTTCTGAAAAAGTGGGTATGGGCTTGCCATTGTGGTTGCCTAAAGGCGCTGCCCTGCGCGAGCGCTTAACTAACTTTTTACAAAAAGCACAGGTAAGGGCCGGTTACGAACAGGTAATTACTCCCCATATCGGACATAAAAACCTTTATGTAACATCAGGCCATTATGAAAAATATGGAGCCGATTCTTTTCAGCCGATAAAAACTCCGCAGGAAGGAGAGGAGTTCTTTTTAAAACCAATGAACTGCCCTCACCATTGTGAGATCTATAAAACAAAACCGCGTTCGTATAAAGACCTTCCGGTGCGTTATGCCGAGTTTGGTACTGTTTATCGTTATGAACAAAGCGGGGAGTTGCACGGTTTAACCCGTGTTCGTGGCTTTACACAGGATGACGCGCACTTATTTTGCCGCCCCGACCAGGTAAAAGACGAGTTTAAAAAGGTTATTGACCTTGTATTATATGTATTCGGCGCTTTAGGTTTTGAAGATTATACTGCACAGATATCCCTTCGCGATCCTAACAACAAGGCTAAATATATTGGTACAGATACTAACTGGGCTTTGGCTGAATCGGCAATTATTGAAGCCGCCGAAGAGAAAGGCTTACGCACAGTTGTAGAACTTGGCGAAGCTGCATTTTACGGCCCTAAGCTCGATTTTATGGTGAAGGATGCCTTAGGCAGAAAATGGCAGCTTGGAACCATCCAGGTTGACTATAACCTGCCCGAGCGTTTTGAGCTGGAATATACCGGCAGCGATAATCAAAAACACCGCCCGGTAATGATCCACAGGGCGCCTTTTGGCTCACTGGAAAGGTTTGTGGCTGTGTTAATTGAGCATTGTGCAGGCAATTTTCCGCTATGGCTTTCGCCTGAGCAATTTATTATTTTGCCAATCTCTGAAAAATATGAAGATTATGCAAAAAAACTTTCAGAATCGTTAAAAGATTCCGATATTTGCGGGCTTATTGATTTCAGGGATGAGAAGATTGGCCGAAAGATCCGTGATGCTGAAGTCAAAAAAATCCCTTATATGCTGATTGTGGGAGAAAAAGAAACAGCCGAAGGCATGGTTTCTGTTCGTAAACATGGTCAGGGAGATTTGGGAAGCATGAGCATTGAAGAATTAAAACAACAAATAATTAAAGAAATAACAGTATAACTTGGCATTAAACAAACCTTTCAACAGAGGACCCCGGCTACCATTTAAGAAAAAGGAAGCTGAACACAACATCAATCAATTTATCAGGGCCACAGAGGTTCGTCTTGTAGGCGACAATGTGGAACAGGGCATTTACTCATTACGCGATGCTTTGGCATTGGCAGAGGAGCAGGAATTAGACCTTGTTGAAATTTCCCCTAACGCAGTGCCTCCGGTTTGTAAAGTAACAGACTATAATAAGTTTATTTACGAGCAGAAGAAAAAGTTAAAGGAGATTAAAAGCAACGCCAAGCAAACCGTTATTAAAGAAATAAGGTTTGGACCGAATACTGATGACCACGACTTTGAATTTAAATTAAAGCATGCTATTAAGTTTTTGGAATCGGGCGAAAAGGTTAGGGCTTACGTACACTTTAAAGGCCGCGCAATAGTTTACAAAGAGCAAGGCGAAATCCTGCTTTTACGCTTTGCACAGGCATTAGAAGAAGTAGGCAAGGTTGAACAACTGCCAAAGCTTGAAGGAAAACGGATGTTTTTAACCGTTACACCGAAGGCAGCTAAGAAGTAGATTTGAGACTTTAGATTTGAGACAGAAAGTTTTATCTCATGTCTCAAATCTCATATCTAACATCTAAAAAAGTAATTAATTAATAAATATATATACACAGACGGTTATGCCAAAAATGAAAACCAATTCCAGTGCCAAAAAGCGCTTTAAGCTTACTGGAACAGGTAAAATCACCAGGAAGAACGCCTACAAAAGCCACATCTTAACCAAGATGTCGACTAAACGTAAACGTAACCTTACTCACACCAGTTTAGTATCTGATGCTGATATGGGTAACGTAAAACGTATGCTTTGCATAGGTAAGTAATTAACAAATTTTTAACCAGGTATTAGAGTTTTAAAGATCATTAAATTGGCACTCACTACCAAAAAACAACAACATGCCACGTTCAGTTAACGCAGTAGCGTCGAGAAGACGCCGGAAAAGAATCATGAACCTTGCAAAAGGTTATTGGGGTTCACGCAGCAAGGTTTATACCGTTGCAAAAAACACAGTAGAAAAAGGTTTACAGTACGCATACCGCGACCGTAAGACCAAGAAAAGAGAATTCAGGGCTTTATGGATCCAGCGTATTAACGCAGGTGCACGCCAGCACGGAATTTCTTACTCTCAATTAATGGGTAAATTAACAGCTAAAGAAATTGGCTTAAACCGTAAGGTATTAGCTGATTTAGCTATGAATCATCCTGATGCTTTTAAAGCTATCGTTGATGCAGTAAAATAAACCAGGATCTTTAGATTTTAAAGATATCCTTTGGATAGTATTAAAAAACCCGCTTATAGCGGGTTTTGTTTTTAGGTGGTAAGGGTGCCATGCCAGCTGCTAAATACTTTTGAATAACTCGCACTCTGTTTTAGTAAACCGGCATGACCCCGTCTCTTTTGCAATTATATTAACTGCTTATATCATTTTTATAAAACAATAATAACGCCTTCCTTATCGGCAATATCCATATATTGTTTAAAGTTTTGTATATCATCGTCAACCAATTTTTTAAACATTGGGTTTAAAATATGCGCCACACTCGCACCAAAACCACCAGCAGGCGGTTGGTAACTTATAACCACATCCACTAATGTTCCACCATTAATAGAATCTCTGAAGCGGACTTTTCCTGCATTATCAATAATAGAATCGGGCAATGAGCTCCAGCCAATCATATAACCGGGCTCATCATGTACAATCTCTGCATCCCAGCTTACATTTGCAACTCCGGTGGGGAGCTTTAAAACCCAATGCGAGCGTCTTTCATCAATCACATCTACTGCTTCCAAATGATTCATAAATAAGGGTAGATTATCCAGTTTGCGCCAAAAATCATAAACTTCATTCCGGGGTTTATTAACAGTAAATGAAGACCTGATGTTTATGTTTACGGGTGAAGTAGTAAGTTTGCCTGCCTGCGAATATAGCTCGCAGTGGCCGGATACACCACGGTTTACAAGGTATCCGCCTGCACCAAGTTTAAGCAGGCTTGTAAAAGGGCTTTTGAAAATATTCCTTATTCCCGAAAAGGTTAATTTAACGCCAGCTGCTATTGAAAGATAACGCTCGGGCCAGTTTAGATTTATTAGGTCATTTGCAGATCCGTTCCTTCTTCCCGGAATCTGCTGTAATGCTGTTGATGCCATAGTATTGTTTAAATAGGTATAGCCATTCAACAAACCTAACAACAGATTAGTTTTGATTCTTTTTAATTTCTTAACGCCAGG
>JABDFZ010000119.1 GCA_013286325.1 Bacteroidota bacterium
GTTGATAAAAAGTATTATACTTATAGCGATAAGAATTACAGCATTACAAACAGTCCGCTAAATCAGCAGGATATGCAGGTATTGACTGAGGTATCCGACCTGTTGAAACAGTTTAAGGGCTTTAGCCATTTTACCGACTTAAATGAAATGGTAAGTAAGCTAGAGGACAAGATCTATACTCAAAAAACGCAGAGCTCGCCGGTAATCGATTTTGAGAAGAACGATAATCTGAAAGGGTTGGAATGGATAGAAGTAATTCGTAAGGCAATAGTGGCGAAGAAAACTATTTGCATTACTTATCAATCCTTCAAAGCCAAAGAAGCCAGCACGTTTTGTTTTAGCGGATACCTGCTGAAGGAATACCGTAATCGCTGGTTTGTTTTGGGAATGCAGCACAAACGAAATGCTCACATTATGAACCTGGCTTTAGACAGAATACAAACAGTAGCAGAACATGAAGAACCTTACCGGGAGAACAGATCGTTAGACCTGGCAACTTATTATAATGATTGTATAGGGGTAACTAAATCTCCCGGTCAGCGTGATTGTGAGGTGATATTTTGGATAGATGCTGCAAATGCACCTTATGTGGTAACCAAACCATTGCATCATACGCAAAAGCTATTGAGCGAAGATGAGTCCGGAAAGATATTTAGCATCAGGGTAATACTGAATTTTGAATTAGAACGGGAGCTATTGGGCTTTGGTGCTAAAATGAGAGTGTTGGGGCCAAGGGTACTGGTAAAACAGATAAAAGCTCAGTTAACTAAAACTATGGAGAATTATGGCAGCAATAATATCATGCCAACTGTAATTACGCTAACTTCGAATGATATAATGAAAGAAAAAGATATAACGAGTATCAGCAAATTTTTAAGCTTGGTACTAAGGCATCAGCCCCAGATAATTGATATTACTCTGGATGAACAAGGTTGGGTAAATGTTGACGAATTGTTAAAGCAGGCCAATGCCCACGGCCATACTTTAGATTTGGAGCTATTGAATTATGTGGTTGAAACCAACAGTAAAAAACGTTTTGCTTTTGATGAAAGCAGGCAGAAGATTCGTGCCAGTCAGGGGCATTCGGTTGATGTTGAATTAGGATACCAGGCACAAATGCCGCCGGAAATACTTTATCATGGTACCGGCGAAAGATCAGTAGCGACAATTCAGCAAACTGGCCTTGAAAAACGGAGTCGTCAGCACGTACATTTAAGCAAGGATATTGAAACAGCTATACAGGTAGGCAGCAGGCATGGCAAACCAACTGTTTTTAAGGTTCTTGCGGACGAAATGCATAAAAATGGATATGTGTTTTATCTGTCTGAAAATAAGGTCTGGCTTACTGATGCGGTGCCTGCCCAGTTTTTAAAATTGGTGGAATAAAATAAAACCCTTCAAATGAATAGTGATAACATTAGGCCAGAATGGACACCTTCCGGATATATTAAAAAAGGTGCGAAGCCGAATCTAAATAGCTGTAAAGATATCTTATTCGGCGTGGCTATTGGTGATGCATTGGGTGTGCCTGTCGAATTTAAAAGCAGAGAGGAAATAAGCCGGCAACCAGTAACGGACATGATCGGCTACGGTACACATAACAAACCGGCAGGTACTTTTTCCGACGATAGTTCTTTAACGTTTTGCCTGGCCGAAGCTATCGCTTCAGGGTTTACTTTAGAAGGCACCGGGCGTAATTTTATCAATTGGCGCTATGATAATTATTGGACGGCTGATAACGAAGTTTTTGATATTGGGATGACTACGCAACGTGCTATCGACAGACTGGTAAAAGGAACACCGCCCCAGCATGCCGGAGACTTTGAGGAAGAAAGTAATGGTAACGGTTCATTAATGCGCATACTGCCTCTGTTAGCTTATATCAGGGATAAGCCAATAGATGAGCGTTATCAATGGATAAAACAAGTTTCGTCTATTACTCATGGACATGTCCGTTCGGCAATCGCCTGCTTTTATTATCTTGAATTTGCTTTAGGGCTATTGAATGGAGAAGAAAAATTTGCCGTTTATAATCGATTGCAAAAAGATGTAGCGGAGTATTTGAGATTGATAAATATGAGTAGGGACGAAACCAGTTTATTTGACAGGTTGCTCATCGACAGGATAGATATGATACCCGAAGATCAAATTCGCAGCAGCGGTTACGTTTTACATGCATTGGAAGCCAGTATTTGGTGCCTGCTAAATACAAACAATTATAAAGACGCTGTTTTAAAAGCCGTTAATTTAGGGCAAGATACAGATACAACAGGTGCTGTAACTGGCGGCCTTGCTGGGCTATTATATGGCTATGATAACATTCCCGAGCATTGGTTAAGTCAACTTGCACGGAAAAATGATATAGAAGATCTATCGGTAAGAATGTTTAAAGCAGTAAAATGATAACATGGGGTTATTTGATTTTTTTAAGAAAAAGAAGGCTATTATAGAAACAACAGCTATTGATGAAAATCAACAGCTGTTGAATATCTTTAAGGTTAAACTGCTGGAAAAGGGGCACCAGGTCGAATGGCATACGCAATACTTAGCGCTAGTCGTAAATGGCGAACTCGAACTTTCGTGTCTAATCATCGAAAACCCAGGCAATGCCAATGTCATGCACCTCATGATCTCCGCATCACACCCACAATATTTCCCTAACGGCATCATAGAAAATGTGGCCGGATTTGGCACATCGCCCGAGGGACGGGTTAATGCTACTTTAGACAACTACATTGATTCAACATTTGACACCATCATCCATGGTCTTTCCGACACCCATGACCCTGAGTTGGACTTTATGACCTCGGAAATACTTTGGCATCCCAAAGTGGGGTGCTTTATCGCCCTCGGCCAGTGGGAAGAATATCCTCCGGAAGACAGTTTCTTTAATCTCTTAAAAAGCAAGGTCCCTAGCCAGCTTACTTCCGATAAAATCAACTGGCTGAAAATCTATATTTTCAAAAAGGAAGACGGCGAGATTATCGGCGAATGCCTATTTAATAATAAACACTGGCAGGAAGGCTTCACGGAAATTTCAAATTATGCCAAAAGTTGGGAAATGCCTGGTGAATTCCACGGCCTAAAACAATTTATTATATTTAGAAGATGCGACGCATATGATGAAGTTAACGACTAAACTATTCTTATAGCACCTCACATATCAAGCGCGCCAAGCTTCTCACTTCAACAAATTCATCGTTAATATATTGTGTGTTTACGTGTGAGTCGGTACAGATCAGTTTCTTAATCAATCCGCTATCTTTTAGTTTGTTGATGCCATTGTTCACAAATAAGCCATGTGTAGTAATTACATAGATATCACCGGCACCGGCATTTTTATAGGTTTTTGCTGCATTGATAATGCTACCGCCGGAGCGGATCATATCATCATAAATAATAACCGTTTTGCCATACACATCGGCATTAATAGCACTTACTTCGGTATGGTCGCCTTTCAGACGGCGCTTCAGGATAAAGGCGGCGTTCACACCCAGATCGTTCGCTAACGATTCTACCCATTTGGCACGGCCGGCGTCAGTGCTGGCCATTACAAAATTATCGCCGCCGTATTCAAGAGCCGCTTTTATCACTATATCCTTGCAGTAAACATGTACGGGGTATAGGTCGTGCTCAAAATAATACTGGATACCTTCTGAGTGCAGATCGAAGAGTAAGACTTTATTCCCCCGGTTTGATCTTGGAATAGCCGACAGTAGCCGGGCCCGGGTTTTGGCAGTTACAATTTCGCCGCTCAATACCGCTCGCTCCATAGTAGAATAGCCAAAGTACGGGATAACCAAGGTTAACGAATTGGCTCCGTAGCTAACCAATGAAGATGCCAGATCATAAAGTTCTAAAGTAGCGCCATCATTTACAGTGCCGCCGATCAGTACTACATTCCTGTTCTCTATTTGGGATATGATGCGCTGATAACGCTCGCCATCAGTAAAGTGGCTTACTTCCAGTTCGCCTTTCTCAAAATCGCCACAGGCCATTACTTTTTCGGCTAAGTATTCGTAGCCTTTAATGGCAAATAATATTTTCTTCATAGTATAGTTTTATTTGTAATGAGTTTTGAGACTTCCGAAACGGCCTGCTCGAACCTGTTCTGCCACGTTCCAGATATTTCCACAAGTTTAATTTGATGATCAATCAAGATGTCCCTATGGCATTGATCAAGTAAATCCCGGGCTATTTTACTTAACCTCGTGCCGTCCTGATAATACGGAGCATCGTTATTTAAGTAAAGGTATGAATCAGCCTTATTTGTACGGTAAATATGATCCTCAACCGGAAGTTCCCTATCAAAAGTAAATCTGGCGTACGATTTTGTGATATGAATATCGGTATCAATAATTATCAAAGGGCTATCACCCAAAATGGCCTCGTCTATTCTCTTAGCATGTTCATTGGCTACCAAATGCAAATCCTCAAAAGTAAATTTGGTTGAATCGGGAATTAACTCCCTGCCCGCTTCTAATACATAACTACAATTAAAGTGTTTAGCAAGCTGCTCTGTCAGGGTTGTCTTCCCGGTTGATTCAGTCCCTAAAATGGCCACCTTAATAGCGAAATAAGGTTTAACAGCAGCAGGCAGATAATGCCAATTAGCGAATAGATCATTTCTGATTACGGATGCAGAAATAGGGTGTCGTCCTTTAGTCAGATCAAAAGCAATATGGTGTATACCCATAAAACCGGCAACCAGTTCGCCATAAGGTTCCGAGGTAATTACCAGGTCGTAATCAGGATAATGCTTTTTAAACTCAACCGACCAAATTTCTGAAACGTTTGCGGATGTTTCGGAAGTATTGGGCAATAGCCTGCAATCATAATGAAGCACTTTTACCTCTATATTTTTCACACCTTCAAAAGTGCTCTCAATCCAGCCTTTTCTTACATCACCCGGAATGGTTTCTTCATTATCGCAACAAACCAGTACCGATAAAAAATCGCACTGAGTGAGTGCAAAGCTGATCATAGCTTCGTGGCCTTTGTGAAAAGGCAAAAACTTTCCAAATACAAATGCCTTAATCATTAGCCAATTGTTTTTTCCAGTGATACAAGCCGTATGACGCTAAGCCAAGGAAGATCAAATATTCCAGAGATAGAAAATAAACCCCCTTTTTGAAGTACAACGCCACACAAATAGCATCTACTAAGATCCATAAATGCCAGTTTTCAATTTTCTTTTTGGCCAATAGTACTGTGGCAATTACACTTAACACCATCACCAAAGAATCGGTAAAAGGATAGGCCGCTGCTACCTTGAAATAACCGGGCAGATATAAGTGGATGTTTTTAATGAGAAAGCCGGTTAGAAGCGAACCAACTATAATAACAGCGGCGATTAACCATCTTGCTTTTGTATTAATAGCTGCAATTTTGTTTTCGACAGTTGTAGTGTTCCAATTGTACCAACCATAAATAGTTACTATAAAAAAGTAGACTTGCAAAAACATGTCGGCATACAGATGCACCTGGAAAAACAGGATAAAAAGGAAAACCTCATTCACAATACCCGTACTCCAGGTTAAAATATTAGCCCTTGATGCAAAGTAAACCGAGATGAGCCCAAATACAGTTCCTATTAGTTCAACATAGCTAATGGGGTAACCTATAACGGTAAAAGCGGTATTTGCTATCTCAAAAAAATGCATCAAAACGTATATTTTACCGAAGTGTAAAAATTTGTTGGCGATTGTACAAAGTATCTTTTGGTACCATCTGTATCTACATACCCGTCATTAAAGTATTTGGTGTTAGTAATGTTGTTTACGAAAATACCAAATTGAAAGCCTTTAATATCATATTGTACCCTCGCGTTTAAAGTTACGTATTGATTAACCTGGGCGCTATTGGCAAAATTGATAAAAGACCTGTCCTGATACCGGGCCAATAACCCTATTAAATAGCTTTTTCGACTATACGTTACTTCTTGATTAATAATAACCGGTGGAGTTAATATCGGGGCAAGTGCCTGTGTTTGCTCCTTAATCCGGCTGTAATTGTAAGATGAGTTATTAATTAGACGTATATTATCATTGACCTGATAGTTGATACTCAGCTCGGCTCCAGTTCTGTAACTGCGGTCCACCTCATTAGTAAGGGTTAAGCCATTAGGCCCCAACTGTCCGTTCAATACGATCTCATTTTTAAAACTCATATAGTAAAAATTCAAGTTCAGGTTGAGCTTACCTGATTGATGCCTCAGCCCCAGTTCCTGGTCCACTACGTATTCGGGATTGGTATTTGCAATAACAGCTTGGCCCGAAGCATCAACCAATAAGTTATCATTGCCTTCAAACATATCATTCCGCGTTGGCTCCCGACCGGTTCTGCCAATGCTGTAATACAATGTAGCGTGATTGTTAACCGCAAAACTTAACCCGGCTTTAGGATTAATAAAATGCCAGTCCAATTTATTTAAGGGCACATCGCCATGGTAAACAAATGAGGCATAGCGTGCCTGGATATCCGCGAAAAGCGTCAACTTATTAATAGTATAATCGGCCTTACTAAAAACACTGAACTCGTTTTTATTGCCGGTGTTTTTATATAGCTGACCCAATGTTTTTTCGCTGCCAATATGCCGCCGGTCATAAATATTGCCGTGGATGCCAGTTGTCCAATTAAACGACCTTTTTGAGAAAGTATAGTTGCTGAACACACCAATGAGATTTGATTGGAAAGCATAATTATACAACTCGTTTGTTGATGGCAGCCCCAAAAAGCTGTTCGGGTTAAAATCGTTATTACCATGCAGGAAGGTGTAATAAACGCTCGACTGAATACTTGATGTGCTGTTAGGATGCCATGAATGTTGCAGTTGTATCAAAGCCTGCGTAAAGTTATCCCGCTCATTTTCATCGGCATTTGTTCTTCTGTCCTGTGCTATCAAAGCTTCCGAAACGCCCAGCCAGGCCAGCTGGTTTTGTTGGTGACCGACCAATGCGTTTATCTTAAAGATAGATTTATCGGCAATTAATTCGCCACTCATAAAAACTGATTGCGAGTTATTTGACGAATTGTATTTATACCCGTCTGAATATACTTGAGAAGCCCTTACATAAAACGCCTTGTAGTTTTTCATGCCGCTGTTATACTCGGCAAATATCCTGTGACTGTTGAACGATCCGTAGCCCAAACCAATGGTGGTATAGGTAGAATCATAAAGGTTTGGAGAAAACAACTGCACACTTCCACCGTAACTCCCCACGCCGTTTTTGCTGGTACCAATTCCGCGCTGGATCTGGATCTTGCTAACCGAATTCATAATATCAGGATAGTTTGAAAAATATGCGCCCTGGTCTTCAGGCTCATTTAGCGGAACACCGTCCAGTGATATATTTATCCTGGTTTGGTCAATCCCGCGCATCCTGAAATAAGAATAGCCCTGCGTGCTTCCGGCATCAGAATAAACGGTAATTGACGGTGTCTCCGAAAGTAGGTAAGAGGGCTCTTGCCCGGTAGATTTGGCTTTTAGGTCTTTACCACTGATATTTTGAAACGTAACAGGTGTCAACTTATCAGCCTGGTAGGTTACCACTACTTCTTTTATCAAGTGAGTAGTATCGCGTTTTAAAGTAACCTGGGCTTTAACTTGTATACCGGCACACAACAAGGTAATAAGCGGGATAATGTTTTTTAACATAACAGTTTAGGCTTTGTGATTGGCATTGGCTTTCACCTGTTCAAATGTAATGGTATCCACCAATTCACCGTTTTCAAATACAGTGTGCAATTCATCTGCTAATTCTAAATGCTCCTGCTCGTTTACGGTTTTAAAGATGCCGTTAATTTTTACCAGTTTCAAACGACCGCCCTTGCTCTTTTTAAAACTTGGGGTGATGTTGCCCTGAGCATCCATCTCGGTTGGGCTTTTTTCTACGGCTACTTCATGGCCGTTTATAACCGCGCTACTGCATTTTAATGCAAATTTCTGGGTATCACGGTCTACCTTTTGCAGCAAGGCACCGCCCATACCCAGTACCAGGTTTTCGGCGCTGATACCGTTCGCTTTTAGGGCATTGTAAATGTTAATGATCTCAGTGTAATTCACACCATCGCCTTGGATCACTCTTACTTGCGGTGGTAAAACTTTGTATCCTTTGCTATTAGTGGTAAAGCCAAATGTTTCGAACAGAATCTTAAATATTTCAAGTAGGGTCATGATCGGATCGCCACTGTCGGGGCGGATAACCAGGGTACCTTGGCGATTTAGTATCTCTTCTTTCAGTTCGCCACCCCAGTATTCACGGCAAGCTTTAAAAATGTTAAAACTATCAGATACACAGGCAATAGTACCGGTTGGGAAACTACGGAGTACGTGTTTAAAGATCTCCAACTCGCCATCACGACCTAATAAGGTGCAAATGCTATGTTCGGTTGCAGGGATGCTTAGTCCGTAAACTTTGGTAGCATCGTAATAGTTAATAGCCATCCCGCTGCCGGCAAGGTTATCACTGCCGCTGAAGTTAATCAAATGAGCAGCACCACCGATTTTGGCGCTTTCCACACTACTTACCCCACGGAATCCAAAATCATTCAGCACAAAATCGATCCCAGCTCCGGCGCCTTCAGTAGCAGTTTCGCTGTAGAATTGGGTTACTACTTTCTTTATCTGGTTGCTTAAAGTGGCTACCGTGCATGGATACCATACCTGCATTAACAGCGTTTCTAAAAAGTTGGTGAGCCAGTAACATTCCGGGTCTGTATTTTCAATGGTCATCAGCACATTACTGGTTGGTACAGCAGTACCCTCAGCCATAGCTTTAATTTTAACAGGCAGATACCCATTGTATTTATCAAGGATGTATTGAAATTTAGATTTATCAAACACATCGTCACGACCAAATACCTGTTTCAAAAAAGCATCGGCTTCGTCCAGGTCCTGTTGGGTAAAAGCAGGCCCTTGCAGGTATTCCTTCAAAAAATATTGCAGACCGAAGAAAATGGTTTCATTAAACATGCCACCCCGGCTTTCCAGGTAGCTGTATATTTGGGTAGTGCCGGGGTAGTAAAATTTATGGTGAGCGTATTTGTAGGCATCAGCCAATAAGATCAAATTTTCGCGTTTCATGGTATTAGTTTTTAAGGTATTTGGTAATAATTACTTCGAACATTTCTAAGTGTTCTGGGCTAATGGTTTGGTTCTTGATCATCTTCGGAAGATCAGTCACCAGGAACCAGTCCAGGTCTATAATATCATCCTGTGCGGCGGGTGAACCACTAATAAAGTCGCAGCTAAACAATAGCGTGATGATCTTATCAGCCTCGTTGCGGTAGCGCCAATCATTTATTTTACGTGATGTCTCGTAGGTCATTTCACCTATTTCCATGTCGCCGCATTCTTCCATCAGTTCGCGTTTGGCAGCATCTTCATAACTGGCATCCTCTGGATCGGCAAAACCACCTATAAAGCGCCATTTGTTATTAGTGGCTTTTTTACCCAATAGTATCTCCGTTTTGTTATTTCTGAAACAGGCGATATCTACAGTTGGGTAAACCTTGGTGTATTGGTTATAGTAAGCGTAAAGAATGCCTGCGCGGAAATCGTTAGAGTCGAAAACCTTATCGGCATATTGCTTGCGCAGTTCGGTAGCGTTATAGTCGCCGTGTTCTGGCAACTCTACAGTTTCGAACCGACCGCTGTAGTAGGGAATAAAACTGTCTCGGCTTCCAAACAGGCAAAAGTGTTCAGCCGGAAAAACGCTTTTTAACAGGTTATCAATATTTTCAGACCAGATTTTATCGCTGGGATGATCGCTTATGGGCAACACGATCACTTCTGGATAATCTTTCTTGATCATCTTTTCGCGCGTGTAATAATCGTAGGGGTTTTTGCGGCTACCCATTATCGGGCTTACACCTAACAGGATGATCAGTTTAGCGTGGTTCTCTTTAACCATGCCAATTAGTTGCTTATGCCCTTCGTGAAGGTACGGCGTTTGGAAGCGGGCGATAATTACGGCTGTTTTCATATTAATTTGCGTTAATTATACGCAAATATAAATATGCGTTTTAAATACACAAATTATTTTTTCATTTATTTTATTTTTCAATGATTAGATCTCGAAGTTGATACCTTCTTTTTGCAGCTGGAAGTACTTCTGCTCATTAAAACGGAAAAGGTTCCCGGGACGGCCGGCACCATCCAACGCTTGTTTCTCGGTAGTTTCTTCCAGAAAACCAAATTTGACAACTTTCTTTTTGAAGTTC
>JABDFZ010000120.1 GCA_013286325.1 Bacteroidota bacterium
CCGGTCGTTCAGCATCATAAACCTTGTCATACAAGCTTGCTGCACCTGAGCTTTGCGACTCCTCCATCCGGGCATCCCTGCTTTTTAAATAGGTGACTCCTGCCGCCCAAACTTCCTGCTTACCTATAGGTGGTAAAATAGCGTCTTTACTAAGCCATTCGGCTTGTTCTGCTGCGTTTATTTGTTTTGCAGTTTGTATTTGGGTCGATAAATACTCCTCTAAATTGTCGCGATTAACCAACGTATCCCAAGCTTCAGCAATAGCGAATGCAGCATTATCATGCTCCAGCAAGATACCGTTAATGGAGTTGTACAATTTCATGACCAAGTTTAAAGAAAATTTTCTTTAAATGTGAATTATACGGGTGGCCTGCTATTTGCGCTTAATACTATGATAACTTAGCATAGTATGTTGATACTGCGTTCCTAAAATGAACAACTACCAGATGGTTTAAGGCCTTCCTTATCCATGGTTAAAACGGCCTTCCCGTTTTTATAGGTAATAATCCAGATACTATCGAAATCATCATCAGGCCACCTTAAATCTTTGTTTTTTACACCCAATGCCCTTATAATATTGTCCATGGTCTTATGTTCCCACACAACAAATATCGTCCCTGTGCGGGTTTCAATATCCTTTGCTAATGTCGAATAATCGTCAACCTCATATTTGGCATTAATATCCAGGTTATATTTAATAGCCAGCGGACTTATAGTTTGGAACATACGTGCATGCGAAGTTGATTTCCCCGGATTGAGGGTTGGTACATAAATACGTGCCGGCACACCAAACTTTCCGATTAATACTTTGGGCAATTGCATTGAGCGGTTTAAGCCCTGGCAGTTTAAATTATCGCCATCGGCAGACTTTTCACCATGACGGATAAGGATAATTTTTAAACTATTTGCCGGTTGGCAACTTGCTGTATTGTAAATACCACCGATTATTATGACGTAGAATAGTAGACGAAAGAAGTTTTTCATAAGCTGATTATTGTTCAGGATTTAAAGTACAAGAAAAGCATTTTAATTTTCATTATTGGCAGTGTGCCTTTTTATTTTAATAATAACCAGTTTTGATGTTGGTGTATTGCTTTTTTGTGCAACACTATCAATTGGCACTAAAACATTCGTTTCCGGGTAATAAGTGGCTGTATTCCGTTCGGGAATATTATAAGGAACAACAATAAACAAGCGTGCTACACGTTCTCTGCCACCATGATGGTTAAACAGATCAACTTTCTCCTCTTCTTTAAAGCCTGCTTTTTGCATATCAATCCTGTTCATAAATATAACGCGTCGTTCATTATGCACTCCCCTATAGCGGTCATCTAATCCATAAATGGTGGTATTAAATTGATCATGACTACGAATTGTGGCCATTATATATTCATCATCAGCCAGTTTATGATCGGGAAGTTCTGTAACTGTAAAAGGGGCTTTACCTTTAAATGCGGTGCCCTCAAACTTACCATCACGCGCTGCGTTTGGCAGGTAGAAGCCAGCTGGATGGCGTACTTTTTTGTTATAATCTTCAAATCCGGGTATCACTTTTGCTATAGCATCGCGCACGGCATCGTAATTAGCTGCAAAATTATCCCAATCCACAACCGAACGTTCGCCAAGTGTGGCTTTGGCTAATCTGCAAACAATCTGATTTTCATTTAAAAGATTCTTTGAAATAGGCTCAAGTATCCCTTTCGACATTTGCACAACACCCATTGAGTTTTCGCAGGTAACAAACTGATCTTCTCCATTCACATTATCTTTATCGCTCCTTGATAATGTTGGCAAAATCAATGCCTCCTCTCCATGCACCAGGTGGCTCCGGTTTAGTTTGGTTGACACATGTACAGAAAGCTTTAATTTACGAAGTGCTTCTGCAGTATAAACGGTATCGGGCGTAGCCGAAAGAAAATTGCCGCCCATGGCAAAAAACACTTTCAATTTACCTTCGTGCATCGCTTTTATCGATTCAACAACATCCAATCCATTTTCGCGCGGAGGTTCAAAGCCAAAAACTTCTTTTATTTTATCTAATTGGGCCTTTTTAGGTTTTTCCCATATCATCATGGTGCGGTTGCCTTGTACGTTGCTATGGCCGCGGACCGGGCAAAGACCTGCACCAGGTTTACCTATGCTTCCTTTTAGTAACACCAGGTTAAGGATCTCTTTTATAGTATCAACCCCATTAATGTGTTGGGTAATACCCATTGCCCAGCATATTATTATTTTGTTTGTATGCTTTAAAATTTCAGCGGCTTCCTTTATCTGGCTTAACTCAACGCCGCTTTCGGCAGCTAACTCATCAATGCTGTATTGTTGCAGTGCATCGGCAAAGGCTTTATATCCAACGGTTCTGTCTTTTATAAATTCATTATCAAACACTTTTCCCGGCGATTCCATTTCTGCTTCATAAAGCAACTTTTCAATTGCTTTTAGTAACGCCATATCGCCGTTTATTTTTATTTGCAGATACAAATCCGCTAATTGAGTGCTAATACCCATTACCCCTTTAATGGTTTGAGGGTTTTTAAAAGCTGTTAAGCCCGCTTCATGCAACGGATTAATCGCAATTATTTTTGAGCCCTTTTTCTTCGCCTTTTCAAGTGCGGTAAGCATTCTTGGATGATTTGTTCCGGGGTTTTGCCCCATAATGATGATCACATCTGTATTATTAAAATCATCCAATGTTACTGTGCCTTTTCCAATTCCTATAGTTTCGGACAAAGCTACGCCCGATGATTCATGGCACATGTTTGAGCAATCGGGCATATTGTTTGTACCAAATTCTTTTACAAATAACTGGTAGGTAAATGATGCCTCGTTACTGGTGCGACCCGAAGTATAAAACACAGCCTCGTTCGGTGATTTAAGACTATTAAGCGAATCAGCAATTTTTTTAAACGCTTCATCCCAGCTTATTGGCTGGTAATGTGTACCATTTTTTGGTAAATAAACAGGTTGGGCAATCCTTCCCTTTTTGCCTATTTCATAATCATTGAGCTTTGCGAGATCAGCTACAACATTTTGTGCGAAAAACTCACCTGTAAGCATTTTGGTTGTGGCTTCTTCCGCTAAGGCTTTAGCGCCATTTTCACAATACTCGGCTATTGGTGAGCGGTCATCATCAGGATCGGGCCAGGCACAGCCTGAGCAGTCAAAGCCACCCTTTTTATTCATGTGGAAAAGGCCGCTCATGCCACGTATTAAACCAGCTTCTCCCAAAACATCTTTGCCTGCTTCGTACACCGCGGGGATTCCTGCAGCCCATTTTTTAGGCTCATCAAGCTTCAAATCCAATAGTTCTTCCGGGTTTTCTTCTGCCGGATGTTCATTTTTTCTGCTCATAACGTTTTCTCTGCTAAAGGATTGGGGTAATTATCGCTTTGGTCTTCAGCTACATTATCCAAACAGGTAAAATCTTTTTCAACCAACAGATGTACTTCACCACTCTCACCCGAAAATCCAACTTTGTCAGTATTTGCCAATTCTTCTATCATAAATTGAGGCATTAACAGGGTAACAGTGTTATTTGTATAAGATGCGGCCAATTGCTCCCCAGCGTTTATATCTATAGCATAAACAAATTTTTGTGTGCCAAAATCAACACTATCTTCCAGGTATCCTTTTTCAATCAGCGCAGCAACATCCGACTGTGTAAGCCGGTATCTTACTGAGTTATTTTTAATTCGAATTTTCATTGACAGGTAGTAAAATGCGGTAACCCGCTGTATAAATATTAAATCGCTGGTTCCGTAAAAAACCGGCTAAAGTTATATCAAATTCTTCAGCCAGCTCAACAGCCAGACTCGATGGTGCGCCAACGGCTGCAATAATACTGATGCCTGCCATGGCTGCTTTCTGAACCAGTTCAAAACTGGCCCGGCCGCTTAAAAGCAATACCGAATTATTTAAGGACAGCCAATTTTTGCTGAGAGCAGCGCCAATTAGTTTATCGAGGGCGTTATGTCTTCCTACATCTTCCCTTACTAAAAGTAATTCTCCTTTTAAATTGAATAACGCACAAGCATGCAAACCGCCTGTTTCCTCAAAAACTTCCTGTTGTTTTCTCAAAGCATCAGGCAATTGAAGCAACAATTCACTGCTTATTGAAATAGCATTTTTCTGGTTGATAAAAGAACTAACGGTACGAATGGCGTTAATCGAGCCTTTGCCACATACCCCGCAACTCGATGTAGTGTAAAAATTGCGTTCGGTATTTTGTAAATTGGGTAACACGCCATCCTTCAGCTTTACCCGGATCACATTTTCTTTATTTTCGGCGCATGCAATAAAACAATGATCTATATTGTCTATTTCATCAACGCTCTTAATAATGCCTTCTGTAAATAGGAAACCAGAGGCAAGCTCAGCATCATTGCCAGGTGTACGCATAGTAACTGAAACATTCTGAACCGTTTGCTCTCCTTCCAGGGTATATTCAAGCCGTATTTCCAGTGGCTCTTCAATAGCGAGCGCATCAGTTGTTACTGTATCACAGGAGTCATTTACCTTAATAACAGGTATCCGTTTAATTGAGCTTTGGGCCATATTCAAATATACAAACAGATGCTCGCGATTGTTCTTTTTTATTAAACCATAAAATCTATTTATTGTTAAACATTACAAGTATTTTGATATAATTTTGATGTATGAAGATTAAAATTCTGGCGTTTGGCGTTGCAAAGGATATTTTAGGGGGCACGTCGGTTAATTTGGAACTGATTAACGATGCAACTGTTTATAATTTACAATACCTGCTCGAACAGCAATACCCTCGGTTAAAGCAGCTGTCGTCATACATGGTGGCGGTTAATAATGAATACGCTTTACCCGGTGATAGCCTGCACGAACGGGATGAAATAGCAATAATACCACCTGTGAGTGGCGGGTGAGAATATTATTCCATCGTTTGTGTTCCTACAAACAATTTGTGCACAGGTGATTAGTTGTCTGTGAGAACACAGACAACGGATACAGGCACTTGATACTAATAATTAAACTATTGACCTCAGACATTCAAATATCTTCAAAACCTCTAAACATCCAGTCCGCTATTGATTGGGTAATGTCTCCCGAATCGGGTGGTATTGATGTGTTTATAGGTACAGTGCGAAATTCTACAAAAGGCAAACCTGTTATCCGTCTTGAATTTGAAGCTTATGAGCCAATGGCTATTGCAGAAATGGAGAAGATAGTGAAACAGGCTTCTGACAAATGGCCTGTACAAAAGGCCCTTATTCATCACCGTATTGGTGTCCTGGAAGTTGGCGAAATACCTGTAATTATTGCTGTATCTGCTGCACATAGAGCCGCTGCCTTTGATGCCTGCCGGTATATTATAGATACACTGAAACAAACTGTCCCTATCTGGAAAAAAGAGGTTTTTGAAGATGGTGAGGTTTGGGTAGCAGCGCATCCATAGTTAGAGACAAGAGACTGGAGATCAGAGATTAGTTCTTTTATAGCGTAAAATTTTTAACTAATCTCAAGTCTCTGACCTCTAATCTCTGACTTCCGTCCACTCTCGAAGACCGCCCTCTAACGAAAATACATTTGCATTGTGAAACCTGCGTTTTATAATTTTCACTGCTTCTGCGCTTCGTTTTCCTGTTGCACAATAGAATACTGTTTTTTTGTTTTTTGCAATGGTTTCGGCATGGGCAAGTAAATCTGCAATGGGAATATGCTCTCCTCCTATGTTAAATGCTTCGCGTTCTTCTTCGGTTCTTACATCTATCAACTGAATGGAGTTTTGGGCAAGCTCTTTTTTCAGATCCTCAGCAGAAATGGTTGGAGTATTTACCGTTTCTACCAACTTTATAATATGCGTTTGCGTAACATCACCAATTTTGATGATGCGACTCTGCATAGACTGTGCATCAAACACCAAAACCTTGCCAGCCAGTATTTCACCTGTTTTAGTGATGAATTTTATTACCTCGTTCGCCTGCATACATCCTATAATACCTGCAAGAGTTGGAATTACCCCACCTTCAGTACAATTTGGGATTTGTGAGGCATCAACCGATGGAAAAAGGTCGCGGTAGTTTGGTGTTCGCTCGTCGTTTTGATTTAATACATTCCAAACTGCAACGTGGCCTTCATATTGATAAATAGCCCCATAAACAACCGGTTTATGGGCTAATATTGCAGCATCATTTAATAAATAACGGGTTTCAAAATTATCCGTTCCGTCTACTATAATATCATACCCATGTATAATGTCCATTACATTTTGCGAAGCAATTTTCACATCGTGCGGAACCAATTTTATACCCGGATTTTGTTTTTGCAGCCGTTCACAAGCCACCAATACTTTCTTTTTATCTTTATCGGCAGGGGTATATAATACTTGTCTGTGTAGATTACTTTCCGACACTGTATCAAAATCGGCAATGCCTAATGTGCCTACACCTGCAGCAGCTAAATATTGTGCTGCCGGACAGCCTAATCCGCCAGCGCCAACAACCAATACACTTGCATTTTGTAGCAAGTGCTGGGCCTGCTCGTTAAAGCCGGGTAAAGCCATCTGGCAGCTATATCTTAAAAATTCAGGGTTCATCCGGCAGCTGTTTTTTGGTGGAGTGATCTTTTTATTTTTTCCAGTTCATCAGGCGTATTCACATTGGTCAGCTCATCTGGGTTCAACGAGTTTAACAGTGTAACATCACTATTTATTAAAACCTTGCGCGGGCACGAATATCCCTGAGCCAAAAACGAAAGCAATAACGGGTAACTTTTAGGTTCCCATATAGTTATAAGCGGTTCGGGAAACTCATTATTTGGACTTTGGTAAGCTGTTGCTACCGATGATGGATTTCTGTTGTCTATTAAATATTGCAAAGTGCTTTCATCTATTAATGGCAGATCACAGGCAACAACAAGCCATGCGCTATCTGGTTTTTCTCTGAATGCAGATAAAATGGCCCCATAAGGCCCAAGGTCTGTAAAGGTATCCGCAATATTTAAATACGGTTCATCTATTTCCTTCTGCTGATCTTTACGGCAGGATATAAACACCTCTTTGCAAAATGGTTTTAACAAATCAGCCATATAATATCGCTGTTCTTTCCCATGCCAGTTAACAACACCTTTATCAAAGCCCATACGCTCGCTTTTACCACCAGCCAGTATCAACCCGTTTATTTCGGGTTTTGCTGCCTGCATTTGCGCTTTAAAAAATGATATTATCTTTTCGGTTTCATTAACGCGATATATGGGTAATTGCTGCCAGTTTGGGATGGCTTCTTTAATAAAATCAAAAACCTCATCTGTATACTCTGCCAATAAAAGCATTTGCACATCGGTTAACTGCTCAACCCTTTTTTGTAACGACGCCCTTTTGTTTTCACTGATGATAACTACCTGCGCCTTACATTGGTGGTGATTACCATTTGCTAAAACTATATCTGCCCCGGCAAATGTCTCTCTTAGTTTAAATGAATTAAATTCCTCACTATAATTTAACTGTCGGCAGTTAATCTGATCGCTATACTCAAGCACAGCTCCGTTTTGTAAACGCCCGGGAGGCAATATTATATCATCATTATGCACTGTATCAACATAAGCACATTTATAGCTGGCAGACAGGGCACTGATTACCTGGTCGGCCAGTAATTTTATCACTATACAGGGGCCGCCAACTATTGCCCACTCATTACGGTTAAATGTACCGAAGGCCGGGCGTGTAAGCGCTGTATGTTTTTTATGTTTATGCTCGTTTGAAATCACGTTTACCTCCAGTTTTTTCAATCAGCTTTGTTTCTTTAATAATAATATCATGGCTCATCGCTTTACACATATCATATACAGTTAATGCGGCAATTGATGCCCCCACTAAAGCCTCCATTTCCACACCAGTTTTAGCGGTAATGCTTGCTGTGCATTCAATAACTACCTCCTGTTGTTCGTTCAGGCCGATGGTAATATTGCAATTATCTAAGCCCAAAGGATGGCAAAGCGGAATAAGGTCACCAGTTTTTTTTGCCGCCATAATCCCGGCAATAATTGCTATTTGAAATACTGATCCTTTTTTTGTTTGCAACCCGCCATTGGTTAAGTGCTCCAGTACCTCCGCGGGTAACCACACAATACTGCGTGCAATAGCAGTGCGGTGTGAAACCTTTTTTTCGGTTACATCCACCATATTTGGGTTGCCTTGATTATCTAAGTGAGTGATCATGTTTTTGATTTCATCTTTATACTGATTCAGGCAAATGGATATATTTTAAAGACTTCACCCTTTTTAAACTCATTCCTCTCCAGTGGTAATTCCATAAACGCATCTGTATCAGTTAAGTTTGCAAAATCACCAGATCCATTGCCTTCAACAGGTGTCGCTACCAGCTGGCAGTATTCGTTATTATGCAGCTTTACCTGTAAAAAGTATTTTAAAGGATGATGAAAGCTTACCCGGTTATTTAAGACTGCACGCAAAGGCGGTTTCTGCTTTATATCTAACGATGCGCTTAACCAGGGCAAAAAATACCTGTGCAGACACATAAATGTAGCAACAGGATTACCCGGAAACGCAAATACCAGTGGGCCCTTATTATGCTTGCCAAACCAAAACGGTTTACCGGGCCGCTGTTGAACTTTATAGAACAGCTGCTCTACATTTAGTTCTTCCAAAGCTTTTGGAATATGATCGAACTTACCCATTGATACACCACCGCTTAATAGCAGCACGTCATAATTTTCAAGGCAGTTCTTTAATTGCTTCTTTATTATTTCGGGGTTATCTGGAAGGTGAAGCATATCGGCTTCAATATGATGCTGCTTTAAAACAGCCTTAACCGTATAGTTATTCGACCGTCTGATTTGGTATGGCGACGGGGTTTGATCTACCTCAATCAGTTCATCGCCTGAAGAGAGAATCACTACACGCGGTAATTTCCTCACTCTTAATTCCGTTTCTCCAACAGAGGCTACCATACTTATTAAAGCAGGTGTAATAAACTGACCAATGCTGGCTACTATTTCATCCTGCTTTTTGTCTTTTCCTTTATAATGGATGTTCTGCCCTCTTTTTATCTCATTGGTAACCAAAGTAGCCAGCCCGGCCCTGAGTTCCAGATCTTCGTAACGGATAATTGTATCAGCAGATCCGGGCAGCATTGCCCCGGTCATTATCTCTACACAATCATCATGCTCTTCAATATCTACCGGCTCATCACCAGCGGCTTGTGTGGCTTTAATTTTAAATGTGCTGATTCCGCTTTCAATGGCGCTGTAGTTAACAGCAATTCCATCCATGGTAACCCTGTCAAATGGCGGCAAGTCTCTGTCAGCTTTAATATTTTCAGCGAGCACGCGCCCAAGGGCAAGTTCAAACGGGATTATTTCGGCACCATAATCTGCTGCCTGTGCAAGTATTATTTTTTCAGCTTCTTCAACAGTTATCATATACCGGCATTTGTAATTTGTGATAATTAACCACCAATAGTGGCCATCGATTCGTGCACGCCCTGGCTTTCAGTCCGCAAATGTTCAGCTTCCCATCCATCCTTAGCCCTGCTATTAAATGTATTTAACAGCATTTCTTTTAAATCATTTTCCTTAATGCCCTGCCGTAGCAAATCTTTTACATTTAAAACCCCGTTATCATATAAGCAGGTTTTCAATTCGCCTGTCGGGGTAATACGGATACGGTTACAGGTACCACAAAAAGTACGTGAATAAGCTGCAATAATACCCACGCTGCCTTTATGACCCGAGATTTGATAATTGTATGAAGTTGAATATTGTGGATCATCAAGTTTTTTTATCTCCGGAAAATGTTTTTGCACCTCATCAAGTATCCTTACATAGTCCCACTTTAAACCTCCGTAAATATGGCCATCACCATTAAAAGGCATTTCTTCAATAAAACGGACACTCACAGGTAAATCCCTGGTTAATTCAACCAATGGTATAATATCCTGTGTGTTTTTGCCGTCCATTACTACTGCATTTATCTTAACCTCTATATCGTGTTTCAAAAGTTCATCAAGTGTGGTCATCACATTTGCGAACTCATCACGCTTTGTTATATCAAAAAACCTGTCTTTGTTTAAGGTATCAAGGCTAAGATTTACCGACTTAACCCCCTATTCTTTTTAACTCAGCCACATGCGGTGCAGTTAAAACACCATTTGTGGTTATAGTAAGTTCTTTTAAACCTTG
>JABDFZ010000121.1 GCA_013286325.1 Bacteroidota bacterium
CCAGAATTTATCAGCAACAACCAGGTCTTTGCTTCCGGCAGTATATTTATAAAAACCGCTTCCCGATTTTACGCCGGTATGCCCGGCCGTTACCATATTAACTAATAATGGACAAGGTGCATATTTCTGATTGCCAAAACCATTATACAGAACGTTTAAGATAGCTAAACAAACATCGAGCCCTATAAAATCAGCCAATTGCAACGGACCCATAGGGTGGGCCATACCTAACTTCATTACTGTATCAATCTCTTCCACACCTGCAACGCCTTCGTATAAGGTATAAATAGCTTCGTTAATCATCGGCATTAAAATGCGGTTGGCAACAAAACCCGGGTAGTCATTCACTTCAACCGGAACTTTATTTAGCCTGGCAGACAATTCCATGATGGTTTGGGTAACGCCATCGGTTGTGGCGTAACCACGGATTACCTCAACCAGTTTCATAACAGGCACAGGGTTCATAAAGTGCATACCTATTACATTACCAGGAGCTTTGGTTACTGATGCAATTTGTGTGATGGATATGGACGATGTATTTGAAGCCAGGATAGCGCCTTCTTTACAAAAATCGCTTAGCTGTTTAAATAAATTCAGCTTGATCTCCCTGTTTTCGGTGGCTGCTTCAATTACCAGGTCGGCATTTGCAACGGCCGTTTTCAGATCAGTAAAGGTTGTGATGTTATTTAAAGTATCAGCTTTAAGCTGCTCATCAATCGCACCTTTTTTTAGCTGCCTGTCAAGGTTGCCGGTTATAGTTTGTACGGCGCGGTCCAAAGCATCCTGTTTAATATCAACCAAAGCGACTTTAAATCCGTGCTGTGCAAAAACATGTGCAATTCCGTTACCCATTGTTCCGGAACCTATTACAGTAATATTATTCATATTGGTTGATTAAGTTTATTAAGTTGATTGGGTTTATTAAGTTGTTTTTTGGCAAAGTTAAAGGAATAATTGAAGAGCGACAGAATTTAGAAACGATAACTCAATCAACTTAACCTAACCTTATCAACTCATTACAACTCAATATACCCGCCTGCGTCAATTATTGCTTTTTTATCCATGGTGGTATATTGGGGAATATGCCCAAGTGATTGTACATCCGAGTATCCTAAAATAAATTCTTTCGAATAAATGTCCTTTACCCCATTAAATATGATCCCTTTTATTTTAATGTTGCGGTTTTTCAAGGCATCTATTGATAAAAGCGTATGGTTAATACTCCCAAGATAGTTTTGTGAAACAAGAATTACTTCAGCATTTAATTGTTTAATCAGGTCAATTATTAAAAAATGATCATTTAAAGGAACCATTAACCCGCCTGCTCCTTCAATAATTAAGGTATTATCAGTTTCGGGGAGTATAATCTTGTTTCTATCAATAGTCACCCCATCAATCGCTGCCGATTTATGCGGAGAAAAAGGCTGTGACAACCTGTATGATTCCAAATGAAAAACAGAAGTGGTATTGGTTATTAAACTTTTTACTTTTAGCGTATCGCTGCTATCCAGATCGCCTGATTGAACAGGTTTCCAATAATCAGCTTTTAACTTTTCGACTAAGGCTGCGGATACAATGGTTTTACCTATCCCGGTGCCTATCCCGGTAATAAATATATTTTTACTTGGCATTTATAAATTTGTTTATAGTACTGGTTAGTAAACCGATCTCGTTTTCTGTATTGAAAGAATGCAGGCATACCCTTATTCTTTCGCTTCCCAATGGGACTGTTGGGCTAAGAATAGGGCGGACATCCAACCTGGCATTTTGAAGATTCGCAGCAACCTCCTTTGCTTTTTCATTACTGTTTAATAACAGGCACTGTATAGCGCTGCTGCTATTAATGAGCGGATAAAGCGGATTCTCTGCTATACTTTGTTTGAAAAGGCTGATATTAATTTTGAGCTTTTCAATTTCATTTTCCGATTGTTGCAATTGCTGATAAGCCATTTTTACAGCAGCTATTTGATGAAAAGGGGCTGCTGTTGTATAAATAAACGACCGGGCAAAGTTTACCAGATATTGCCGTAACAAATTACTTCCTAATATAATTGCTCCATGACAGCCTAATGCCTTCCCGAAGGTAACTACACGTGCAAAAATTTTGCTTTGCAGCTCTCTGTCAATCAATCCAAATCCATATAAGCCAATAGCATGTGCTTCATCAACAATTAAATTGGCGCCGAATCTTTCGCAAAGGGCTATTATTTCCGTAATAGGTGCTGTATCCCCATCCATCGAATACACACTTTCAATGGCCACATAGCAATTGCCCTTAGCCTGTTTTAATTTATCTTCAAGGCTTTGCAGGTCATTGTGTTTAAAGGTAAATCTGTTTGCAAAGCTTAGCCGTGCCCCATCGATAATTGATGCATGGATCAGTTCATCAAGTATAATGGTATCTCCACGTTGAGGAAGGGATGAAAATAAGCCAAGGTTGGCATCGTATCCCGAATTGAAAATTAAGCCTGCTTCGGAACCATGCAACGAGGAGACATAACTCTCCACATCTTCAGTGTAAGTTGAATTGCCTGATAAAAGCCTCGAACCTGTAGATCCATTCTTTATCTGACGATCATTGTTTATTTCGGTATCTATCTTACGCTTTAATTCAGCGGAACGCGCAAAGCCCAGGTAGTCATTTGAACAGAAATCAACCAGGTTATTATCGGATTTTAGTGTACGATATGTTCCGGTTGCCTTTCTTTCTTCTAATCTTTTCTCAATAAATACTTCTGCGGGTTTCAATTCGAATAATTTCTGCTAAAATAAAAAAAGCGCCCCGGTTTAACAGGGCGCATTCAGTAAATTTAATTAGCGAATGGGTTATTGACCACCACCTCCGCCGCCACCGCCACCGTTTTGCATACGTGCGCGTGCGTCATCCATCATTTTTTGATAAGCTGCAGCTTGGTCGGCTGTTAAAATAGCTTTGATCTGAGCTGTTGTTGCAGTTCTTATTGGAGTCATACCTGCTCTCATAGCATCACGGTCGCCATTAGCAGCTGTTCTAACACTATCCATTTTTGTTGCTTGTGTTGTAAAAATGGCAGTTAATTTGGTTGTCTGGTCGTCAGTAAGCTTTAACTGTGTTTGTAATTGCTTAGCCTGCTCTTCCGGACTCCTTCTTTGACGCCCACCTTGTGCACGACAAACTGCTGTAATCCCGATAAGGAAGCAGCACAGGAACAAAATTTTTCTCATGGTCTTTCAGTTTTTTATGTTTTGATAAAGATAACCCCCATAAGGTTTAATTGTGAGGATGTAACTTAATTGTTGCGTGGGCGTGGGGAGTTGTAAAGTTGAAATGTTGGAAGGTTTAAAAGTTAAATTTAACTGTTTGCTTACCGGGGATTAAATTAAAAAGTTGAAACCTTGTAACTAAACATTACAACATTTCAACTTTATAACTTTCAAACAAAACTACTAATTACTTCCCTGCAGATTGGAAATTGACCTCTGCATCTGGGCCATCATTGTGGTGAGGCTTTCGAGGGTTGGTTCGGGAGCAGGGAGGGGCAGGTAAGTGGAAATGTATGCTTTTGCCTTCCAGATCTCTAAAATATCTTCACCGCTGATTTCGTAAGGTTCATAAACCGGATTATCAGATACCAACTTTAATTTTTTATTGTCTTTAAATTTGTTGCCGATACGTTTATATACTACACCTTCGGTTTTTGATATAACTACATAGGTTTCTGCCGTTTTTACATCACCCCAGTTTTCAACATATTCGCTAATAATAATAGTACCTGATTGTAAAGGGAGCATAGAATCGCCTTTTATTTCAAAGGCACGGTAAGTGCCCTGGCTAAACATAGGTAAATAGAATTTCGGCAATTTGGCAACATACTCGGGGTCGGCATAGCCATTTAAATACCCGGCACTTGCTTTTAAAGGCACCAGTTCGATGTTTTCGTTATCATCTTTATCAACAGAGATACTTAAAACGCGCAGGTTGGCCGGGTTGCCTTTGGGCTTAGGCGCCCACTTCTCGTTAATTTCTTCATTAATAAAATCATCGATCGAGATATCAAAAAACAATGCTATTTTTTTTAGCAGATCGTACTTCGGATCAGCTCTTTCCTCTTCATAGGCGCCCACAAGCGACCTTTTTATGCCTAATTCATCAGCAAACTGCTGTTGTGTAAGGCCTTTCTTTTTACGGAGAAATTTAATATTTGAAGGAATATTTGACATAAAATTTGGAATTGCTAAAATTATTAGTATTTTTATGCTCATAAAATTAGTAATTATTTTTAAAACAGCAAATTTTATTTATCAATATGAAACGCTTCATCTATATCATTACCGACAGAAACCGCAAAAATTTACACGTAGGCCTATGTTCAGACCTGTTGAAAACTCTTGATTTTTACCGCCAGATGCCTACTTTATTTTTTGATAATGCACAACAACTTAACCGCCTGGTTTATTTTGAAGAGATAAATACCGAGGAACAGGCAATGGAAAGGTTTAAAACGGTAAGTACTTTTACAAGGCCCCAAAAAGAAAAAATGATCAGACCTGTTAACCCTGATTGTGTAGATCTGACCATTGGATTAAATTTTGAAAGCGGGATAAGGGTAAGGCCTCAGCTTCGCCCATCAATCAATGCTTCGAGAAGGACGGCTGTTACTTTTTAATAAATTTTAACGCTCCCGAGTTCATGCAGAATCTTTTTCCGCCCCTGTCAGCAGGGCCGTCATCAAAGACGTGGCCGAGGTGTAAGCCTGTACTTCTTTCAATAACTTCATCGCGAACCATGCCGGCGCTGTTATCAGTTACTATTTCAATTTTTTTAGGGTCCACAGGTTTTACAAAACTTGGCCAGCCGGTACCACTGTCGAATTTATCATCAGAACTGAATAAGACTTCGCCTGTGGCTGCGCTTACATAAACACCTTTTTGGTGATTATCATGATAGGCATTATTGAAAGGCGGCTCGGTTCCGCTTTCAACCATTATGAAGTATGCGTTAGGGGTGAGTATTTTTTTCCATTCTTCAGGAGTTTTACTCATTTTACGCTTAGGGTCGTACTTTTTAACCTGACCCGAACTTTGCTGACAACCAAATGCTATGAAAACACTTAGGACAATAACTGCTAAAATTGATTTTTTCATTATATTAAGTTTTTAATTTAGTCGCAGGAGATCGTATTTCCTTACAATATTAAATACGAAATATTAAAGCAGCAAGTTTGTCAACCCAGGGTCTGTTTATATCTCTTTGGTTTTGGGTACCAATACAGCATTAACAATATGCAGCATCCCATTGCTTTGCTGAATATCGAATTTACTGATGATACTTTCCCCGCCATTTTCATCAACCAAAACAATATTACGGTTAGCATCAATTTTAGCAGTTAATGTTGTGCCTGCAATTGTCCTGAATGTAGCCTCGCCTTTATTGGAGTTGATCTTATGCTGAATATCTTTTACAGTTAACCTGCCAACAACGGCGTGGCTGGTTATCAGGTAATTTAAATCGAGTTTGTGGTTGGGTTTTAACAAAGTATCAAGCTTTCCTGCAGGTAGTTTTTGAAATGCCTCATTAGTTGGCGCGAAAAATGTAATCGGGCCTTTACTTTTAAATGTTTCAGTTAAACCGGCATTTTCAATTGCTGTTACTAATACACTATACTCATTGGAAAGGGCAATGTTTTCAATAATATCATTTGAGGATATCATTGCTGTGCCATTTACATTCTTTACTTTTCCCCACTTTGCCTTTACCGAATCAATAACCGGGCGTTCTACAGTAGTTTTTTGAGCAAATAAACTGTGACTACTAACAATTATTGAGACAAGGATAAACCATTTCTTCATGGCCGCAAAAGTAGGTGAAAAAGAGTCAAGATTCAAAAATCAGGCATTAAGATTTGGAAAATGACAAGGAATATGTAATAGGGAGCCAAGAAGCAAGAGTCAAGAACCAAGAGATAGTTGGATAATTTCCATCCTGGCTCTTGGTTCTTATATCTTTATTCTATTCAATCATTACCATCCTGGTGTAAATCCTAATCCAAATACTGGTTTACTAATATCAGTGCGGTTAAACGGAACGGCCAGGTATGGTTCCAGTACAAAATATCCGAATATATTTACCCTGACAGAAATACCAGCACTTGTTGCCGGAACCCTTGAGTAAACAGTTGAAATTATAGGCTTCCCATTTTGATCCAATGCCGGTTGACCATTTGCATCAAGTGCTGGTTTTGTCCCTAAGATTGTAGGGTTGCTTTTGAATTCGATCTTATCACCTGCATTCCACGCCAGGCCTGCATCAAAGAAAAAGTTGAGTTCGGTAAACAAAAACTTTGATTTAAACTGGGATAATTTTTCAGGGCCTGTAAAAGGCAAACGTATCTCAAAGTTAGCTACCGCTATACGGTTTCCTGATAACTGGTCGATAGTGAAATTATTGGTTGGTTTTTTACCATTCCCGTTATAAAAAGTCTGCGCTTCATATCCGCGTATAAGGAACGGATAACCAAGATATAATTCATAAAGATTGCCCGTCTGGCCAAATCGGCCGTATCCATAAAACCTCGCAGCAAATGTTACAGGTGCAACCCTTAAATATTCGCGCAGATCGATAGTTGGTGCAAAAAACTTGTAAGTGCCAAAATCATACTCAGCCTGTAAACGGTAACGATAACCGCTTAATGGCGATGCTACGCCAAAAAATGAATTATCGCCAACTAAAGCTGTATTTACATTGAAAATTGTAAACGGAGTTAAATTAACACCACCGTTTGATGGATCGTTATTATACTGAGAGTTGGGTATATGATTTTTGCTGTAATTAAGCACATTTCCAAGGGTATCATATATTGTGCTATACCTGTCGACCCTGTAATAATAATGCGATAAACCTGTGCCAAATTCAACACGTGTTTTCTTGGTAATAGGATAGGAGGTAAACAGGGATGCCTGGTCCTGAAAAATACGGATCAGATCATATCTTTCTTCGGTAGCAGGGATTTTAGTGGTGCTATTAACCGGGTAGGTGGTTGATACTACACTATAATTAGCCGTTTGAAATGGAATATGTGATATGCTCCCGCCAATGTTCCACCGGCCTGTTTGATTTATATAAGTGACCTGGGCACCAAAGTCATAAACCTCACCATTTACAGCTGCTCCGGCATATATCTGGTTACGGCCCAATATATCACTAAATACCCCCTGGATCCCGCTCGATAAACCTGTACCATACTGGCTAACCGATGCACCAATACCGCTGCTTGCAAGATAGTCCATCTTGAATTTGGGCTTGTACGGAATGTTTTTTATTGAATCAGTTGGTACTTTTGGATAAGCAAGGTAGTTGTTTAAGTTAGAGTTTATCAGATCGACACCTACCGAACGTGCTGGTGGGAGCGTCCCTGCACCAAAATCGTTCTTCATCATATCAACAGGCTGTGCTTTAAAGTCACCTGCTTTGGCATTATAAAGCGAATATTTTTGCTTACTGTAATAGGAATAAACAATATCGTTATTTGCAGAGATACTTAAAGCAGGTGAGTATTCAGTAATACCACAGATACCTGTAAACAGGTTTGTCATTTGCTCCACATTACCACTTGCAGGGGTATAACGATACATATTACGGAAGCCATCGTGGTTCGACAGGAAGTAAATCTGTGATCCATCCGAAGAATATTGCGGATTTAAATTATTTGCCCCATTAAATATTTTTATATCAGTAACCTTCCCGGTAGCCAGATCTAACTGAGCCAGATTAAATGTTATTTCCTGCGATAGGGATTGATCGTAAGTGGTTCTATCGCTTGAAAAAATGATCGTTTTTCCGTCTCTTGAAAAGCTTGGCTGGTAATCGGTGTATTTATCGTTGGTTAACTGCCTAACCTGTTTGGTATCGAAATTATAGAGATATAAATCACCCTGACCTTCGGCAAGACCCTGGAAAACCACGCTTCTTCCATCAGGCGACCATGAAAGGTTGCTGAACTGTTCAGCTTTTCCCATCGAAACATCATCAATAATATTACCTGAAGCCACATCAACTACCACCATGCGGTTGCGGCCTTTGTTAAACACACTGAATGCAAATTTTTTACTATCCGGCGACCATGCACCAGCCGATTCGATAAAGTTAAACTCATCAATGTGGGTATTAGATACTTTACTGGTGAGCTTTCGCAATATTCTCCCCGTTCGTGCATCAGCCAGGAAAAGGTCGACTGTAAACAAGTTCTTTTCCGATAAAAATGCCAAGTAATTACCATCAGGACTCACAGCAGGGGCAAGGTTCATTTTGCCTGAATTTTTTTCATCAACTATCCTGTGCCCGACAGGTTGCTGTACTGTATCTTTTAAATAAGGTTTGTAAGTAGTTTCGATTGAATTTTTCCAAAGATTGGATAAGGTTTTATCATCGTACCCAAACGTGCGGCGAATACCATAAGCCAGCCCGAAACGCGCTGTATTTTTAAAGAACGGAACGATAACCGTATCGCCGTAAGTTGACCCTATAAATGACCAGAAAGCCTCTCCATAACGATATGGGAAATACTTATTGCTTTCGGTAAGGTCGCGGATGGTAGGAATATCGTGGTTGAGATAAGCATCGCGCATCCACATTGCCGTATATGAATCCTTTTTTCCTAATGACAGGTATTCGGCCATACCTTCAATCATCCATAAAGGCAGGTTACCTATATTTTCGAAAGAAGTGGAATCGCTCGTTTGCAGCGCGTGATATTGAAATGCATGCACCAACTCGTGCCCGATAACATGCCTTGTCATCTGGTTGCTTTCCATTACCGGCATCACAACCCTGTTTTTTAACCCCTCGGTAATACCACCTGTGCCGACATCAATTTCACCATCGATAGCTGTTGTTTGCTGGAAATCAGGGTGATTTGCATATAAAATAATAGGATTTGGCTTTTTAAACGTATCCCTGAAAATTTGCTGATGCAGTGTGTACCAAAGCTCGCTCTCCTGCGCAAAACGTTTAATCATGCTATCATTTTTCAGGTAATAGTAAATTTCGAAATGCCGGGTTTTATAAACCTTAAACTTTAGGTTTTTATACCGGACCTTATTTTGTCCGAAGTATTGGGCATTTGCCTGCCGGGTTAACAGGAGCGAGCCAAGGGTGCAAAGAAGAATTACAGTATATTTTTTAACTTTTATAAGTAAACGGAGATGTATTTTCATATAATGCTAATTTAGGTAAAAGTTGGATTAGGTTGATTAAATTAACTTCACCATCATATTCATCACTTAACTTAACCCTGTGTTTAACAATTGAAAAATATGGAACAATGTCAAATTCAAGGCTTGGGCGGTGCGATTCCCCTCTTGAGAGGGGTGAAGGGGTGTGTTAGTCTGCATATCGGCAAACACACCCCTGCCATAACACTTTCCCGCCCCGCCCCCTCTCAAGAGGGGAACTGTAATGATGCCAATATTTTCTCTCACTAAATACATTTAATCAACCATTTACTACTACTACTGATTTTCTGGGGTTACGGTTGCCGGAGGAGCCTTTAAAGTATCCAACTGCTTAAATAAAGTATCTGTCTCTCCTGTATCGGCTGCAATATGCGGCGATGGACAATCGTACGTTTTAGTGATCTTTACCCATGGTTTTGGGAAAGGCCCCGGAACATAACCCGATTTCGGATCGGCATAAACCTTTTCCATAAACCGCGCAAAAATAGGAAGCGCAGTGTGCGACCCTTCGCCAGTTTCCGACGTTGTGAAATGGACGCTGCGATCATCAGCACCAACCCATACACCGGTTACAAGGTCTTTAGTGATACCCATGTACCATCCATCCACATATTTTGTTGATGTACCGGTTTTACCGCCTATCTGGTTGCTGCTTTTTTTCCATAAACCCGGATATTCCCATAAAGCTTGCGAAGTACCACCGGGTTCATCCATACCTCCTCTGAACATATACAACATCAGCCATGCGGTTTCCTCGCTGATAGCTTTTTCCGATTTTAGCGTAAATTCCTGTAAAACGGTACCATCCTGATCGGTTATTTTGGTAACCAGCAGCGGATCTATTTTTTCGCCTTTATTCAGGAATGTACTATAAGCCCTTACCATTTCGTATAC
>JABDFZ010000122.1 GCA_013286325.1 Bacteroidota bacterium
CACAAATAAAACCATTGAAACAGGATATGTTTTTGGTGGGCCGTGCAATGACAGTGCTCGAAGCTGATGTATTTGGTGAAGAAGCAAACCAAAATCCTATTTTAAAAAAGCCTTTCGGGCTAATGCTGGAAGCGCTGGATGATTTGAAGAAGAACGAAGTGTATATCTGCGCCGGGGCCTCGCCTACCTATGCTTTATGGGGTGAATTAATGAGTACAAGGGCCCTTAAACTTGGCGCCGCAGGTGCGGTGGTTGATGGTTATTCAAGAGATACCAAAGGAATATTGGATTTAAACTTCCCTACTTTTTCGTACGGCAGCTATGCCCAAGATCAGGCACCGCGTGGTAAAGTGATAGATTTCCGGGTACCACTGGAAATAAAAGGAGTTAAAATAAATTCCGGAGATATTGTTCTGGGCGATATAGATGGCGTATGCGTCGTGCCTCGCGAAATTGAAGAAGAGGTATTCAAATTTGCAATTGAAAAGGCCAGGGGAGAAAAAATGGTACAGAAAAAAATTGAAGAAGGCATGAGTGCAAAAGAGGCTTTTGAAAAATACGGGATCATGTAATTGTTTATAGAAAACTAAAAAACACAAATGAAAATTTCCCTTAAAACAATCATAGGTTTACTGCTTTTGGGGTGTACCGCACACGCTCAGATTCAAAAAATTAATTATACCACTGCTGATAAACAGGTTTTAAAACTTAACCGGGTATCACCTGCCGGTTCATCACAATCTAATAAACTCTCGTTAGATGGTTCCTGGCTTTTTTCCGAAAATATCAATGCATCGCCATGCACCAAAAACATACAGGTACCCGGCGAGTGGGTAATGCAGGGTTTCACTGTAGATAAAGAGGCTTATGCCGGGTATCAAAAAAACTTTACCCTGCCTGAAAATTGGAAAGGCAAGCGTTTAAAATTGCGTTTCGATGGGGTGTATAGCGAATCAGAAATTTGGCTTAACGATAAAAAGATCGCCGGTCATTTGGGTGGTTTTACACCATTTGAAGTTGATGTAACCGATTTCGTAAAATGGGCTGGCGATAATCAGCTAATAGTAAAAGTAAAGTCAGACAGCAAAGCCGACTCTTTGGCAAGCGCATCCCAGTATGCAGTACATCCATTGGGTGGTATCTCTAGAAAAGTGTACTTAATGGCCATTGCTCCGGTAAACTTTGCCTATGCCGACGTAAAAACAAACTTAGATAACAACTATGAAAACGCTGTTTTAAATACAGATGTAATTATTGCAAATGAACAAGATAATAAAGCGGAAAAACTGAGCCTGAAAGCCGAATTGTTTAAAGCAGATGGCGTTACAAAAATTGGCGGGAAATTGGTTGCTGTTGAAAATAGCATAAACAAAGGCCAGTATTTGCAGCAAAACATCAGTTTTGATGTGATAAAACCAGAAAAGTGGGACCCTGAGCATCCTAACCTCTATGTAATGAAGCTGAGTATTTTAGAAGGAGCTAACATTCAGGATGTAATTACCAAAAGCATTGGTTTCCGGCAGATAGAGGTAAAAGGGAATCGTGTATTTGTAAATAATATGCCTATCAAACTCCGTGGCGTTTGTCATCACGAAACGATGCCTTTGCGTGGCCGTTCGGTAAACGATAACATGTGGGAAAAAGATGTGCAGCTATTCCGCGAGGCTAACGTAAATTATATGCGTACCTCACACTATCCGCCTGCCGAAGAATTAGTGGATGCCTGCAATCGTTTGGGAATGTTTTTAGAAATAGAAGCCCCATTTTGCTGGGCCGAAAATACCCAGGTGCCATTAGGTACCGAAATTTACCAAACCCTAATGGTTGATCAAACATTGGATATGGTAAACTATTTCAGGTCAAACCCCGCAGTGCTAACCTGGTCTATAGGTAACGAATCAGAGAACTATAAAGATTATTTTAAAGAAACCGCAAAGCTGGTTAAACAATTTGATCCTACTCGTCCGCGTAATTTCAGCCAATATGGGCCAGACGCAGACGACGGTGACCTGGAAATATGTAATCACCACTATCCCGGGCCGGGTGGACCAGAACAATATCGCAATAATAAGCGCCCCATTGTTTTCGATGAATACGTACACCTGAATGCTTACAACCGTTTAGAATTGGTTACAGACCCCGGAGTACGTGATGCCTGGGGCATAGGATTTGAAGCCATGTGGGAAAAAATGTACAGAACCGATGCTGTTTTGGGCGGTGCAATTTGGGCCGGTATTGATGACACGTTTTTTTTACCTGATGGAAAAACAGTAGGCTATGGCACCTGGGGGCCGCTTGATGGTTGGCGCAGAGAAAAACCAGAATACTGGCACATGAAAAAAATATATTCGCCGGTTAAAATAAAATTGACAAGCAACTGGATCAATGGCAAAGTTGCTGTTGAGTTGGAAAACAGATTGCTTTTCAGTAACCTGAATGAGTGTAAAATAGAATGGAATATAGCCAGCGAAACTGGTTTGATAAAAGCAGATTTAAAAAGAGACGGCAAAACAATTGTAAATATTGCCATTAACAAAAAGCCATCATCTACTGATAAACTAATCATCAAGGTTTACGATCCACGAGGTGTATTAATTGACATTTACCAGTTTACTGTGGTGCCGGGCATCTCGCTGCTATCAACTGCGGAAACCAATACGCAACCATGGAACTACCAGCAAAATGGGAATACCCTGATTGCCAAAAACCAAAATATCCAGGTTGATTTTAATCTGGGTAGTGGTGATGTAGAACAGGTTACCAATAATGGAAAAGTTATTTGGAATACCGGAGCCAGATTAATGGTTTTGCCGCTAAATGGTGAAGGCAACGGCGTACAAATGACAGGGGATAACAAAAAGTTTGAGCCCTTTACCGATGTATGTAAAAACCGTGTAGTAAAGGAAATAAAGCTGGATAAAGCCAAAAGTGGATTTACAGTAAGCGTTGCCGATATGTACAGTGAAGCTACAGGGGTAACAACCTATCATTTCCTGGCCAATGGAACGGTAAAAATAGACTATAAATATACCATCAAAAAAGATGTTAACCCACGCCAATGGGGCTTAGTCTTTGGCTTACCAGGCACTTTTCAGGAATTAGATTGGGACAGAAATGCCCAATGGAATTACTATCCGGCAGACCATATTGGCCGTGCAAATGGTAAAGCAAAGCTAATGTCTGATACAAAAATTTCGGGCCCGGCGGGGCCGTCTGCCCTGCCTACAACACCCTGGAGTTTGGATAGAAACAATTTAGGCACAAACGATTTCAGGTCGACTAAAATGTACATCAATCAGGCAGAATTGACCAACGGCACCTCATCATTTAATGTAATATCTAACGGCCAGCAGCATATCAGAGCCTGGAAAGACCAACAAACTATCAAAACTTTAGTAGCCGGCTACAGCAACATGGGAGCAGAAAGATTTTTTAGAGGCCATGCCGAAAAAATGGACAGACCTTTAAAAGCAGGCGATGTAATACAGGATAGTATCAATCTCCAGTTAAAATAACATTAATAAAAATAAATAACATCAACATATATAATGCAAAATATTAAAAGGTTCTTTTTAGTTTTCTGCCTGTTTTTTAGTCTTAATTCTTTTGGACAAAGCGCCATTAATGACTTTAATATTCCCCGGTTGTCACCCTTACCTGCGGCCGTAACAGGGGTTGAACAGTCCCGGATCTCCTTAAATGGTAAATGGGATTTCCAGGTATTGGGCCACGCAGCAAAACGCAGCATTAACGTTCCCAGCGAATGGGAAATGCAGGGCTTTACTGTTAACGAGGGAGAAACGGCTTTATACAGCTTAAAACTTGATATTCCTGCTGACTGGAAAGGTCAGCGGATAAAAATACGTTTTGACGGTGTAAGCTCCCATGCGCTGGTTAAAGTTAATAACACTAAAGTAGGTGAGCATGAAGGAAGTTTCGTGCCCTTTGAAGTTGATATTACCAATGCGCTTAAACCCAGCGACAATATATTGCAGGTAGAAGTACAGGCATTAACCATTAGCGACCGGCTGGCCTGTACTTCACAATATGCCGTGCATACCGTTGGCGGTTTGTTGCGCAAAGTAGTTCTGTTTGCAGTGCCGCAAACAAACATCGCATCAACGGTGACGACAACAACATTCGATCCGCAGTTTAAAAATGCCGTTTTAAAAGTGCAATCAGGTATTGCAAACGAATCTGCATTATCTGCATTGGCTCAGCTTCAATATGTTTTAACTGATGCTGCGGGTAAAGTGATCTTTCAAAAGCTATCGGCAATTGAAAAAGATGTAGCAGCTAATACTATTGCAAACACACAAACAGCTATCAATGTAAAGCAGCCGGAACAGTGGAATCCGGAGCACCCCTATCTTTATCATTTAAAAAGCACCTTACTGGTAAGTGGTAAAGTTGTTCAATCGGTAAGTCAGAACTTGGGTTTCAGACAAGTTGAAGTAAAAGGTAATCAATTATTGGTAAACGGTAAAGCGGTAAAATTGCATGGTGTGTGCCGTCATTCCATATATCCGCTTACAGGCCGTAGCGTTGACCCCGGATTGGATCGTAAGGATGCCGAACTATTCCGCAATGCCAATTGTAATTATATCCGTACGTCGCATTATCCGCCATCAGAAGAGTTTTTAAATGCAGCTGATGAGCTGGGCCTGTTTGTGGAAAGTGAGGCTTCCCTATGCTGGATAAATCATGGCGCATCGCTTATTTGGAAGAAATGGGACTATAAAGATGAAAGGTTTTTGCCCTATATGGTTAATGCCGATGTTGAAAATGTATTAGCTGGCCGCAACCATCCATCAGTTATCATCTGGTCACTGGGTAATGAATCAGTATGGAGCCCATTATGGGAAAAAGTAAACGAAATTGTAAAGAAACTGGATACTTCCCGGCCAACGGCTTTTCAGGATCAGCTTTGGGGCGGATTCAACAATGCTGGCAGTAAAGCCGACATTGCAAATTATCATTACCCCGATTTGGAGGGCTCTTATACTCCGGCGGCTACAGACACAAGCAAACGTCCGGTAATGTTTGATGAATATGCGCACCTGCCGGATTATGACAGGAGGGCATTGCTAACCGACCCGGGAGAAAGAACCGCATATAACGATCCGCTGATACGGATGTATGACAGCATTTATGTACACAAGGCCAACCTTGGCGGTGCCATCTGGAGCGGTATTGATGATATTTTTCATTTACCCAACGGCCAAATTGTTGGATATGGCCCATGGGGACCGATTGATGCCTGGCGCAGGCCAAAGCCCGAGTATTGGGGTATGAAAAAAGCCTACTCACCCATCAGGGTTATAAAAATAAATACGACTACGGCACCCAAAGGTTACATAGAACTTTCGGTTGAGAACCGGTATAATTTTATTTCTTTATCAGAGATAAATATTACGGTTGATGCAGATAATGTTTCGAAAAATATTTCCGCAAATATTCCTGCACGCGGGCAGGGAATTATAAAAATACCGGTTCCCGGCAATGCACAATCAGCACATCTTAGCTTCAAAGACCCCAGAGGTTTTATTGCAGATGATGAATTTATTACGATCAGGAAAAAACAAGCCACGAAAAACAATATTGCTAATAATGCCACATTTACAGAAAGTGAAAGTGCTATTTTGGTAAAACAAAATGGCATCACTTATAACATTGCTAAAGAAACAGGGCTGATTAACGGCATTCGCAAAGGAGATCAAGTATTGGTAACACAGGGCCCAGTATTTACTGTAAGCCCTTTAAACGCCGATGAAGGCGGCAAGCCTACTGTAGACGGAGAAACTTATCAGAATGATATTTATCCACTGAAAAATTACCCACTGATTGTGATTTTTGCAAAAAATGTAACCGTTACTGAACCCGAAAAAGGTATTGTAAAAATAAGCATGGATGTTTTCTACTACGATGGCAGTAAAAACAATCAAACTTATACATTTAAAAACGGCGAGATGATTACAAATTATGAGCTTACTTATAAAAATAGCCAAACCAATCCTTATCAGTATGGGCTATTGCTGCAACTACCTAAATCAATGGATAAATTAGCCTGGGACCGGGAACCAGGGAGAACGGTTTATCCTGAAACAGATATTTCAAGATGGCAAGGCACAACGATGCTCAATGCAAAACATGTAAACGGTGTGGAGGAATGGGGTGTTGTTCCCAAAGGCGATTGGAAGGACGATGCAATGGATATGGGCTGTAGTGATTTCCGTTCGACCAAGAGGCATATTTATACAGCATCTCTTTCGAACAAGAACGGTGAAAGTGTTACCGCCTTATCAAATGGCGAACAATATTCACGTAGCTGGCTTCAAGACGAACACATTCAATGGCTCATAGCGGATTTCAGTAATCACGGTTCTGAATATTATTCGCTTATTAACGACAGGGTTGACATTAAAAACAAAATATTAAAAGGGCAATTGCGATTGTTGGTGGAGTAGGAAAATATAGAATTATTAAAATAAAAGACAATACTTTAAAAGGTAAATTAGTGATAGTACTAAGGTAAGTTGAAAAATATGAAAATTACAGATGTAAAAGTTTGGTTGGTTGAAGGTGTTAAATATAACTGGACACTATTAAAAATATATACCGATACAGGGCATACCGGGGTTGGCGAAGCCACCAATTGGCCCGGCAGCCCTATAGTTTATAACGCTGCAAAACATGTTGGTGAACGCATTATTGGCCTTGACCCCATGCGTACAGATTTTATCTGGACCAAACTATACCGCGATTTGAACTGGATAGGGCCTTATGGGGCCAGTATGTGTGCCATAAGCGGTATTGATATGGCATTGCTTGATCTGAAAGGAAAAGTATTGGGTACGCCTTGTTATGAATTGCTGGGGGGAGCATTCAGAAAAGATATCTTGTTGTATGCCAACTATTGGTTTACAGGCGGTGGGCATAATGCTGATGATTATGCCGCACAGGCAAAAAAGGTAAAGGAAGCAGGTTTTACGGGGTTAAAGTTTGATCCTTTCGCCCACACCAATTATTTGTACGGCGAAGATCTTTCAAGTAATCTTACGCTTACTGCCCAGCAACAGGATCTGGCATATAATGTTAGCAAAGCCGTTCGTGATGCGGTTGGTCCCGACTTAGATATTATGATAGAAACCCACGCCATGCTTAATTATCGTGTGGCTGTAAAAATGGCCCAGCGTTTATCAGAATTAGACATTACCTGGTATGAAGAACCTGCGGGTCCTGAAAGCGCCGATACCTTGCGTGCAATGCGCGAACGGATCCCTTCTAATGTATCTATTTGCGTTGGTGAGCGGCATTATACCCGTCATGGTATCCGCCCGGTATTGGAAAAAAACATTTGCGATATTATGATGCCGGATATTACCCGTTGTGGAGGTCCTTCTGAAATGAAACGTATGGCTACCATGATGGAGGCCTATAATGTTCTACTGGCTCCGCATAATCCAAACGGGCCATTGTCAACTTTGGCATCTGCCCATGTGTGTGCGTCTGTACCGAATTTCTTCCGGCAGGAATTTATGTTTAATGATGTGGCATGGCGGGATACTGTAATTACCCATCCTATTAAAGACATGGTAGCAAACGGGCATCTGCATTTAAGCGACCGACCGGGTTTAGGTGTTGATTTAGTAGAAGAAGAAATGGAAAAACATCCGGGAATATTGCAACCACGAGAAGGTTTTTATGTGTAAGAAATTTTAGTGTTATGCGAATAGTGAAAAATATTAAGCGTCGGGATTTTTTAAGAAACACAGGCATAGTTACTGCCGGCTTGCTGGCCTCCCGGGTGCCATTGTTCGCAAGTACAGCTACGCGAATTGCGTTGAATAATGGTTCAAAGCAATTTGATCCCGGATTTGTAAAATCATTATACAAAAGAGGAGCGGTTACAACCTATCTTAAAAGCAAGAATGAACTTCAATATATAGGTATGCCGGTAGGCGGTATCAATTGCGGTACCGTGTACTTAGGCGGCGACGGCCGTTTGTGGCTTTGGGATATCTTTAATAAAAACCAGGAAGGCATCGAACCTAAAGTAGTTCAATGGGATAATGATGTGCAGGGTATGGGTAAAAAGGTACGGTCGCGCGATGGAGCCTGCTATATACAGCCATCAAAGGACATTCACCCACTGGAGCAGGGTTTTGCTATAAAAGTTAAATACAAGGGGAACACCATAATAAAACGTATCCATCAGGATGATTGGGAGGAGATAAAATTTGAAGCTACTTATCCTGTAGCAGTAGTTCATTATATCGATACCAAACTACCCTTAGAAGTTAAGCTGACGGCATTTTCTCCATTCATTCCATTGGATGAGGATAACTCCAATATCCCGGTAACTATCCAGTCGTTTGAGATAAAAAACACCGGAACAGAAATTATTGAAATAGAAATAGCTGCCTGGCTTGAAAACGCGGTCAATAAGTTTTCAGCAACCGCAAATGGTGATGGGAAAAGAATAAATACGGTGGTCAACAAAACAGGTCATGTGTCAGTGTTCGCTACCTTTAAACCCGGAGACAAAGCAAAGTATGTTGATGCCGGTGATACCGGCTCCATGTGTTTGTCGTTCATTGGGAAAAATGCCATAGGAATTTCTTCGTTTTCGCATCCTTTCTCCGCTGCCTCTTTTAACCCAAAAATAACAAATGAAGTTGCTGTTAATGCGGATGAAAGATTGATTGGAGGTATAGTTTCAACACGACAATTATTGCCTGGTAAAACTATAAAAAAGGAGTTTGCTATCAGCTGGCACTTTCCCAACGTAGGCAAACGCATTAATGTGCCTGATGCAAGAACAGGGCATTATTATTTGAATAAGTTTTCGGATGCATTGGCTGTTGCTGATTATGTAGCAGAACGTTTTTCATATTTAGCTTCACAAACAGAACTATGGAAAAAAACCTGGTACGATTCAAGCCTGCCTCATTGGTTTATGGAACGGACTTTTTCAAATATATCGGCATTGGCAACTACTACTTCGCATCGGTTCAAAACCGGCCGTTCGTGGGCATGGGAAGGAGTTGGAGCCTGCGAAGGCAATTGTACGCACGTATGGCAATATGCGCAAGCCATCGGCAGAATATTCCCCGGTATTGAGCGTGATAACCGCCAGAGGGTAGATCTTGGCATCTCGCTACAGGATGATGGTGGAATATGGTTTAGGGGAGAGTATGATAAACAACCGGCAATTGATGGCCAGGCAGGCAGAGTTTTAGGCTGCTTACGCGAACACCAGATGAGTGCGGACTATACGTTTTTAAAAAATAACTGGGCGAAAATTAAAAGGGCTACTCAATTTGTTATTAACCAGGATAAGAATGGCGATGGCTTGACGGATACCCCAATGGAAAACACTTTAGATGCAGTTTGGGATGGGGAAATTGCCTGGATAGTAGGCTTATGTATTGCCGCCGTGAAGGCAAGCGCAATAATGGCAGAAGAAATGAATGATACCGCCTTTGCTAATAGCTGCAAGGAATATGTAGCGAGGGGAATAAAAAACATGGATGGTCTATTATTCAATGGCGAGTATTACATCCATCGCCCCGATGCGGTGAAGGGAAGAAAAGGGATTGGCTCCTACAATACCTGTCATATCGACCAGGTGCTAGGTCAAAGTTGGGCATGGCAGGTAGGGCTAGGCAGGATAAACGATAAGAAAAAGACACTTAGTGCTTTAAGATCTCTTTGGAAGTATAATTTCATGCAGGATGTAGGGCCGTTTGAGAAACAACATTCGGGTTGGCGTCCCTATGCTTTGCCTGGTGAAAGCGGGATGGTGATGAATACGAACCCCAAAAATGAGCCTCACCCTTATGGAGAATCAGCAACCTGGCAAATGGGCTATTTTTTTGAATGTATGACAGGATTTGAACACCAGGTCGCCAGTCACCTGATGGCAGAGGAAATGACAGACGAAGCTTTGATATTAACCAGAGCCGTTCATGACAGGTATCAT
>JABDFZ010000123.1 GCA_013286325.1 Bacteroidota bacterium
AGTTTTGTGTTTATTCGGGGAAATGTTATTAAAAACTATTTTATTGTTTGACAAAAAGTAAAAATTGCCATATGCGCATGCGATGAAAGGGTTGCACGCTTTATTTCGGCAATCGGTGTCTTTCTTAGGTTCACCATCTTTTTTCGAACATGACTCCTTTTTACAGCAGGTGTCCGTTGGTTTAGATTGTTGTGTCGCCAGCAAAGGCTGCACAGTCAAAAAGCCAACAAGCGTAAGATATAATAGGGCTACTGCTTTCACGAATACTAAAATACTACTTTATTGAGTAAATGGAATCCCGCTTATCAAAATGTTCAGACACCAACCATTTTACTCCTTCTTTCCAGTATTACAGTATCCCGCCAAACACCCTTCATCTGGCCGATTTTTTCCCTGGTACCAAGTATCCGGAAACCATTTTCTTCATGAATTCGAAGACTTGCTTTGTTCTCCGGGAAAATACCAGCCTGCAAGGTCCAGAACTGATTAGATTCGCTATTTTCAACAAGATCTTTAAGGAGTTCTTTCCCGATTCCCTTTCCTCTTGCGGATTTAGAGACGTATACACTTACTTCAGCTACTCCACCATATACACATCGATCGGATACTGGTGATAGCGCAGCCCATCCAACTATTTTTCCATTGTCAATGGCTATCAACCGACAGTTCCGAATATGGGCTTTATCCCCTTCTTCCCATTCGGGAGCAGTCGTTTGGAATGTGGCGTTTCCTGTAGCTAATCCTTCTTCATAAATTCGTTTCACCTCATTCCAATGATGAGGTTCCATTGGTTTAATTTCATTCATAGCCCAAAATTAAATACCCTTCCTCAAACTTTCTGCATAGTCGTTTGGAAGGGGGCTGTCTTCGACAGCTTTAGCCGCCATTTCAATATCGTAATCAAACCGAATCAATTCAGACTTTATTGAATCCTCATTTAAAACGCTACTATCATCATTGTAAATGCCAGTTTGATGTTTCCCAAGTCAAAATGTTTGTACCCTGTTATTGATTGCCTAATGAGCATTTAATAACTCTGGAAATCGATTTATATGACTGAAAGGCGGTATGGTAAAATTACCTTCAGCACACTAATTTACGACGAATGCCGATTCTATAGGGTTTCAGAGGAATAGTGACGAATTAGTATTAATTATCAGGTAAATATATTATAAGATTACCCGTGTTTATCCAAAGCATAGAAGTTACTTGATTTTTGTAATCACAGGCGGCAACCACATACCATCGATCACAGACTGTTTAGGCCAATAATTTCTTATATATAAAGAAAAACTCCCTTTGGCGCAGGCAACCAATTTGGCTAGGCAATTACACCTTTCCTGTTGATGATGGCCAGGTATACAAGAGTACTGATCAGTAATACATTGAACTCCACGCCATTTCTGCCTTCGCCCACTACAAACCAGCCTTCAGCCGCGTGAATCGTGATGATGCCAGCCACTAAAATCGGAATGGTGACTATGGCAGCGAGCCGTATGTAGCGATTTAAAATGAGCAGTATTGCACAGGCCACGTGCGAAAGTTTAATTGCCCAGGCCAGAGGCAAGCCAATTGGAGCAAAGCCAACTGTGTTCAAATGTTTACCGAAGTTATTTATGGCACCTGTAAATATGCTGGGGATACCATGCATAAAAAAAACGGCAGCCAGCGTAATGCGCAGAATGAGCGTGGGTGTGATAATTCTATCCATGATGCGGCATGTTTACTGCAATTTAATCAGACATCATTTATCAGAATTGTAAAAAAACGACAGCCACTTAATCGGTGTATAGAAAGGATGAGCTTTCTGCGCCTACACTTTTGTTGCGCACAAAATTGTAAGGCGACATCCCGGCAAATTCCTGAAACTCTTTAATGAAATGCGATTGATCCGTATAGCCGAGTTCGAAGGCAACGGATGTAAGTTCGCTATAGTGGATTGTAGCGAGCCGGTTAAGCGCCAGCTCGAATCGCGAAATGCGTTCATATCTTTTTAGAGGTACACCAACCTGTTTTTTAAATCTGCGCTGCAACTGCCGTTCTGATATCCTGAACGAGGATGCGAGCATCTCCATATCACCCACTCCTCCACTTTTGTGAATGATGCTTTGAACAGAAAAATCCAAGGACATTTTCGCCATTTTCCCGAGTAGGAAACTGTCTAAGACTTCCACACGGTCCAGATGCGTTCTGTTTCTCAGTCGCTCAGCAAGATTGCACCTGTAAACCATGTTGATGTCGGGCATCTGATTCGTTAGTTCATCGGCACCCATTCCGAAAAAAGTGGTCAGTGCGTGCGGATAAAAGCTTACTCCGAAATGCGAAAAGGCGCCATGCATAAAGACCTCAGTCGGTCGCGTACGCACACCTTTCAGGTAACAGAGCGGCATTTTTTCGCCTGTTTCATCATTTAAGATCGGCTCAAAACAATCTATATCCTGAAAGATTAATCGCGGGTAGCGGTCGCCAAAACTCAGGATACTCAACCGCGAAATGGAGAATTGCCGTCCGTCGAGACTCCAGTAGTATCGCACCAGGTTTTTGAGCAGGTCGGCAGGAGCATATTGACGGTAGCGCATGGCAACTCGTATAGTTACTGTTTCAGCAATTTAAATTAATATTTTTTTAGTTTAACAGGGCTCGGATATTTTGTTTTAAATGGTAAGTTATTTTTCAGAGATAATTAAATGGAAACATGCTAAACTATCCTTTTGTTTTAATGACGAACCGTTGTTCCTACTCAAGGATGTTGATTCCGGAAACGACGTACTTGTAATATGGCCGGGCAATGGGAACTGTTTTACCATTCATTACCAAATAATCTTTGGCAATATTATCAATATAAAAAACAGAAACAACTTCTGCACGATCTATTTTAATAAACATCCCGGGTGGAAAATTATTCAATGCGTTGACCAGGGATGTCCGCACAGTGTAAGTCGTACCATCGATCAAATAAATTGAGGTATAATTTTTTACTGCAGACAAACGGGCGACCTGCATGGGATCCACTTTTTTAAGTACTTTTTCTTTCTTGACTTCAGTTCTGATAAAAAAAGGCTCTAACATATGGAATAAGTTTTAGGGTTAAAATAATTCCAATATAAAAAATATTTTTTATCCGTGATCAGGTGGGAGACATCTTTCGAATTGATAATCAGGCTCCTTCGCTTTGGCTATCCGGATTTCGGATAGGCAATCCGAACTCATCCCGAAAGCAATCCGAACTAGTTGGATTCTTTTAGGTGATGATTTTTCCAAAAAAAACCATATAGCCCGTCCCTCAGACTGATTGTCTCGTCCCCCGTTTTGTTTTACCCCGTCCCGCTTTTTGTTTTACCTCTCCACAAGTTTGGTCGTCCCCCGTCCACTTTTTCTAACAAAAGGCATTTTTGCGATATATTTTTGTTTTGTCGTTCACTGATGGAGAAGCTTTTCACTCAGGAATACCGGGAGGAGTGAACCCGGGAATCCTCTCCTCTGTCAGTAAGCGACATAGCAAACAATTTTTTTTCATTTTTAAATTCAAATCCATATGGCTAATTCAAATAACAGCGTCATAACTGGAAAATTCAGAGGTACCATCGGAAAAGAGCTCGTATTCCGCGAGTGGGATGGCAAAACAGTAGTAGCAAAAGCCCCTAAAGCAAGAACGGGTCCCGCTACTCCTGCGCAATTAAAAATTCAGGAAAATTTCACACTGGCTGCAAAATATGCCACGTCGGTGATGGAGGGAACTGATCAGGGTATAAAGGATGCTTATACCGCGAGACTGAATCCCAGGCAAAACCTCTTTAGCAGGGCGGTTGCCGATTTCATGTCTCCACCGGTCGTAAAAACAATTGGCACCAGCGCGTACACTGGTGTGATTGGAAGTACGATCACGATTCGCGCGGTAGACGACTTCCGGGTTACCGGTGTACTGGTAGAGATTTTTGCTGCCAGTGGCACCCTTCTGGAAAAAGGAAATGCGATGCAACTGACTAATGGAGTTGACTGGATCTATACGGCGACGCTGGCAAACGCCACGCTGACCGGTAGTAAGATCAACGCCATTGCCACCGATGTTCCCGGTAATACCGGAACATTGTCGGTAACGTTGTAGTGCTTTGTTGGAAGCCGTGCCCTGGGCGGGTGCGGCTTCCTTTTTTAGTTAGTTTCAAAATGTATAGACTGTGGAGGACCTCACAAAGTAGAAAAATCTACATTAGCACTGTTCTAAAAAACAAAAAAAGATGAAGGCAGCCTTCATCTTTTTTTGTTCACCGGAGTAATTGATCAATATCTTTTGGCTATCGTGAAGAGCCAGCGTGCAGGCGGCGTGGTGGCACCTCCGGCAACAAAACGTGCTTTTAACTTGTCGGATTTATAATAGGCAAAGGCCTTAGCGGTATCCGTAACGGCAGTGACCAGGGAAATTTTGTGATTGTCCATGGCATCATGACTTACAACGCGGGAGAGAATTCCATTGTCCATTCTTTCCTGTTTGCCATCTTCGAAATTTTTTAACCATACATCCCAATCCTTCACCGTATAGGTCGTACGCGCGCGTATGGTACCCGGCGGGAGCATCGCGGTATCCTGCCAGACTGCTAATATCACCGACATAGATACCACACTCGTTACACCACTTTTTTTCATCACTGCTTTCAACCGGGAGTCTTTCATAAAAGCAAACGCTTTTGCGGTATCGGTAATTTTTACCGCCACCATCACGGTGTTGGTATCCATCAACCCACGGCCGATTACGTAATTGTGGATCCCGTTGGCAAGCCTCAGGGAATCGTCACTTTCATAGGCGGGCAACCATTTGGCATAGTTGGCTACTTTATGAATCACTATTCCCATGAATTCGGGTGTAGTGACAATGGTACTGGGAGGCTTAACGGCCGCTACAGTAGTATCCGCTGCTGTGCTGTCTGTAGTGGTCGTTTTTTCGCTACCCCCGCCACTACAGGATGTGAGTAATAAACCAACGGCGGCTGTAAACAACAGTCCGCAAAAGCGCAAATGTTTCATTGTTCTTTGTTTTAAAGATTTTGATTAGGAAAATATCTAAGGGACGGGTGATAATTATAGAGAGTAAGGACTTTCTAAATGTAAGTAAAATCCAGAACATTGCCTGAAATCTAACCTGAATAACCGTTTTGACAGGATGGAGTAGCACGCGATTCGTACTTAGCTATCCTGACCATACGATTGAGCAAATTTAATGGACTATTGATACTAATAAGATTTCTTAAGCGTATAGTTTTGCATTGGTAATTATAAATCTTAAAACTATAAATACGACAACAATATTTATAAAATAAAATCAGGCAGATCTTTCCAGTTCAAAACGCAATTCCCTGTATTCTGTAAAAGCCTTTCATTAGTAGAGAGAGATCCTATGGCGTATGTATTGATCAGTGTAGATTAACTTATGTGCTACCTATTTACTTCGATCAATAAAACCCAGGTGTCTGCCAGTGCTTTCAAAAATGAAAAAATAATTCCGGGCACTAACCAGTATATGGCATCCTGGCTGTTCAACAAAATACCCACTGAACAAATAACAAATGGGAGCAGTGCTATTTGCGCTAAAGTAAAACTGATCATTTGTTTTCTCCTTAATTTCTTATCAATTCTTTTCAGGATAATTGTTTCCATAATTTCAATGGCTATCAGTATGAGCAATGTGCTGGTTGTAATCTCGATGGCCAAACTGAATTTCTTTTGGTTCGGTACTAAAAACAGCAAAGCTTTGGTCAGGATGTTGAAGAGGACCAGAACAGATATCAATGCCCTTGCCGGCAATGTGCCGGAAGCGACCACTTTGTTATGATTGACGGATATGGCAACAAATAAAAGCCCAATTAACCCACCGGATGCGCCGGCCGATGTGGCAAAAAAATAATTCCATTCAGTCATCATAAAAACGATTTTAGAATAATTCGGCTAAAAATTATTATTGTTCCATCCACTGCAAAAATTCTGCTGCTTTTGCTTTGCTGATGACAATTGTTTCAGGCGTCGCAACGGCAAGCTTCACCGTAAACCGCCGGGAGAGATAATGCTCTGCATTTACTACCGCTTTCTTATTGATGATAAATTGCCTATTCGCCCTGTAAAATAGCGAAGGGTCAAGGATGCGCTCTACTTCATCGAGACTCGATGCAAAAAAATAATGCTCGTGGCCTGTTGTTGTTATTTTTACAATTGTCTTATCAAGGTATAAAAAAGCAATAGTTTTTACAGGGATAGGCACGATCTTATCGCCTTGTGTCACGAGCAATGTATTTTTATGAGCAAGCTTCAGCTCATTAGCAACACGCTGGAGGTTGCTATGGTTTTGTTCCGGTTGAAACACAGATTTCATTTCTTTGAACTTATTCAATGCCGCAGCTACCTTCTTTACATTGATGGGTTTAAGAACGTAACTGATTGCGTTGGTGTCAAATGCGTCCATCAGGTATTCATCGAAAGCCGTGCAAAAAACAATCGGGCTTTTTACTTTAACGCGGTTGAAAATTTCAAAACAAATACCGTCTGCAAGTTGTATATCTGAAAAAATTAAATCAGGATCAGTATGTTGCCTTAAGAAATCAATGGATGCATCGACCGTATCTACAATGCCCACAATTTCTATAGCGCTATCTATCGAAATCAAGATGCGCTCCAGTTCTTTGGCTGCCTTTGCTTCGTCTTCTATAATAAATATATTCATGGAAGTATGACTGGTAATTTAATCAAAAAAAATTGTTCTGATTGTTCGATGCTAATATCCCGGCCAAATAGTAAGTGATAACGCCGCCGTATATTATCCAATCCTGTTCCGGTGGATGGCTGTGTATAAATGCGCGGCTGAAAATTATTGGATACGGATAGCCAGCCTGGGTCCCTATCAGTTATCAAAATTATTAATGGTTTGGAAACAGATGCTACATTATGTTTTAACGCATTTTCAATCAATAATTGCAATGTGAGCGGCGGCAGTTTTGTTTTCCTGGTTTCTTCGTTGATGTTTATCTTAATATCAATCGCTTCCTCCATCCTTGCTTTAATGATGTATATATATGATGTGGCAAATTCTAATTCTTCTTCTATGGTAACGGCATCTTTTTTTTGAAAACTTAACAAATAGCGATAAACATTCGAAAGCTCCGTCACGTATTCTTTCACATTTTCTTCTTTAGAAATAGAGCTTAGTGTATTGAGGGTATTGAATAAAAAATGCGGGCTAAGCTGTTCTTTTAGTGAGGAGATGCTTGCCTGTAATTGCGCCTCTTTCAGTTGTGTTATTTCCATTAAGTTTTGTTGTCGTAGTTTTTGAATGTAGAAATGGTAGACAATAAAATAATAAAAGCATCCGATCAGCAGGCTCCTGAATATTAAAAGCCGGTACCATTTAAACCCCGATATATCGAGCATCAGGATCTTATAGAATTGCGAAGAAAATATCCAGTCTAAGGCAAATTGTAGCATCACGATGACAAGAATATCTCTTAGCAGACGCCATTTGCTCACTTTTTGTTGATGTAAGAGGTGCCGATTAGCTGGTTGAGCACGAACCAGTTCAATAGCCCGCAGAGAAAATAAAAGAATACAGCAAGTTCCAGGGAAAACCAATGCCATTCGTTGATACGTATCGTTCGAAACGAAACGACAACGACAGACATGACTAACGATGCTATTATGCCGAGTTTCCAGTCTATTTTTTTCACGGCGTAAAATTAAATCAATAGTAAAGTAAAACCACTTCCTTTTTGCAGCAAACTGGCTAAACACAGCACGAAGAGGACAAATGAATTGTTGAAATTTCAAAGCCATTCTTGTCCCTTTCATCACTTCATTCGGCAGTTTCCTGCAAAAGGTGCTTCTAATAACTGACAATGATCAGTTGCTTTGCGTTTTAAAACTTGAAAAGATGAAAAATACCATAGCTGTCTGGTTGCTTTTACTTGCGGGGCTTGCTTCCGGCCAGGATATCAGACTTGCTGGCATTGAATACTTCAATTACCCGAAGGCACCGGTCAATGATGGCAACGGCAAATATCAAGCTTCTTTTCAGGAGTTTAGTGCATTTGCAGCTTATCCGGTCCAGTCTAAAAATAAAAAAACAACTATTGTGAATGGCTTTCAGTACGCATTGGTAAATGCTTCTGTACTTGACAACACAACAACTGTCACCAATACACGTACCTTCGATGTATTAGCATATAATTTTATCGTGATCCACAAACTGAATGAGAACTGGAAGCTCGAAGCGCAACTTTCGCCAACACTTTCCAGTGATTTTAAAAGCAGCCTTAGCAGTAATGATTTTTTAATGCTGGGATCTTTTCTTGCCGTCCGCAGACTGAATGATTATGCAAGTATCGGCGCGGGCATTACCTATACCACCAAATTGGGAAAGCCTTTGCTATTGCCGGTACTCCAGTTTAATTATCACAAAGATCATCACAAACTGATTATACTACTGCCGTCACTTGTTGAATATGAGTATAGGCTGGATCAGAAAGATAAATTTAATATAGGCTTTAGGGCAGGCTTAAACGGTGCAGAGTTTCATGTAACAGGAAACAACATTGACAGCGCTATTGATGTCAACAAGCTTGGTTATTCAAGATTAAACCTGGGGCCCGTAGTAAGTTATCGGATCAGTAAAATAATAAAGATCGAAGCGATGGGCGGAATAAGTGTTGCAAGGAAATATCAGTTCCTCGATGTACAAGGCAATAAATACACAATCAACTCTAAAAACGTTGGCGTTTTTAATATTGGCATTGCGTTCGTGCCTCCCCTTCTCAAATAAAATCAATCAAAAAGAATTTGCTTAACGCTAAAAATAAAAAAATCATGCCAATTTCATTTTCAACCCTCGCCATTTTTCTAGCAATAGCAGTAATGCTGCATGTAACGGAAGAATTTTTATACCCAGGTGGCTTCCCGGAATGGTATGCTCGATTAATACCTCCCAAAAAAGTTAAAAAAAGCAACACTGGATTTTTGGTGTGGATCAATACGCTGATGATGTGTGCCTGTGCGTTTGCACTGTATTTTGGAGACACCTTTCATGGTCATTCGATATGGTATTTCAATGCTGCTATAGCTGCCGCTAATGCATGTTTTCACATTTACGGATTGCTCAAACTTAAGGCATATTCGCCAGGAGTAATTACCGGTACGCTTCTATACATCCCGCTATTTATTGTAGGAACGATGCAATTAGTCGGCTCGGGGTTGCTTCCGCTGCACCGGGCGATCATTGCGATTGCAATAGGAATTGGTTATCATATTTTTTCTGTGATACGCCAGGGTAAATAAAAAATAGTTATTTGAGATAATTCACAAACCCTTTGTTGCTTTTAGTGCATTGGGTAAGCAGAGGCAATTAAAATTCCTGAATGTAAGGCAATCCAATCGCGTATTTTATTAAATAACGAAGATTCAGTACCAGCAGGTAAGATCTTAGCCGAAGCAATGCCTATGCAAATTTTAAGGCAAATTACAACCGATTTCGTTCTAATCTTTCACCGCTGTATTTATGGTAACGATAAATAAGGACGAAACCAATAAGTGGTATCAACCAGTCCGAATAAAAAATGATACCGGCATTGCCCGGAGAAAAATTTTTATTGGTTACCATTTGATAGACATGACCGACTGCCGCCCCCAGCAAAAATATAGATGGTCCCAAAACAGCGGCTACACGCAGACCGAAGTTTTTCTTCGTTGCCAAAAAACCTATCACCCCAAATCCCAGGCTTGCCGTTCCCACTTCAATCTGAAAAGGGCTGTCTGCCCAC
>JABDFZ010000124.1:0-7351 GCA_013286325.1 Bacteroidota bacterium
GGGAAAATTCATCATCAGCGCCAGTTGCTTTTTGTTTTTTTGTTGTACAGCCGCTTTAAACGCTTTAAAAAATACCCTAAACTGCTGTTCATCATTTTTTACAGTGTGTTTTAATGGCTGAGTGTTCTTTAATACGGCCTCTTTTTTTAAGCCGGCCGAATCGGTTCCGTTTAACGCAGCATTGCCATTGCAACTGCCTGTAATAAAAATTAAGGTAGTGACTAACAGGTATAAGGTTATATATTTGGTTCGTTTATGCATTTTTTAACTCCTGGGGATACTTATAATAGCCCGGTCTTCCATTCTTTTTAAAATTACAGCAGCCCCCATTTGCTGCGATACTGCATCGGCACTAAAAACACCATCTTTTACATATTTGCCTTTGGTGTACTGGTTAGAGAAGCTCCATAAATACGGTGTATGGATCCCTCTTTTACTATAACCAAAACCGTTGTAACCCTCCAGTTTTTGAAGTATAAAAGGCAGGCTCCAGTTAGTTACTTTGTCGTATTTCATCAGTTTAAGCGCATCAACTGCGCTTTCTTCAAATGTAAACGGCGGCGCATGGCCAACTTTAGGCCGATTTGCAGGTACATGCGTGGTATATCCGGTTAACGGATCGCCATTGTGCAAGTGCTTTTTAAAACTGAATGAACATTCCATATAATGCACACAGGCAATAAAATACCAGGGTATTGATGCACCGCCTCCAAAAGAATTGTTTATTCCAAAAAGATCGCCGTTCATCAGGCTGGAACTATCAAAATAATTATTCCCGAAAATACCCGCGGTTTGCTGTGGTTTTAAAGTAAAATTTGGTGCACCATACGGTGGGTTTGCAGCTGTTGCTGCCGTTGTATTGTTAAGCGACGGAATATTTAAATTTATTGGGTTGGTATTAAAACGGTCAAAGAACGGGGTGTAGGTAGAAGCAAATAAGCTTTTGTTACCGATGGATAACAAATTGCTGTTACCCAACCGCACCAGGCTCGAAACGTTTTCGTACCGGGAACGGTTTTGCGTGATCTTTTCATCTATAATTTTATCAACCGCAGCTATTTTTTCTTTATTGATAACGCAGGTATTAAACAGCAACAGATATTCCATTGCCGTAGGTATAGATGATTTCTGTACCTTTTTTTTTATGGTTGGTAAGGCAGGCCGTATTATTCTTTTCTTTTTTTTCATAAGAGTTTTAAAGAATGATAATGAAGCGGTCGTAAAAAAATACGGAGAAAATAGTCACTATCCTCTCCGTATCATTTCAGACAGCTTTAAACAGGCTGCCTGACCTATTTAGGCCAGTCGTTTTCATGCTGCGCATTTCCAATTTTCAGCGTACGCGCAGAAATCACGAAGCTTAATGACATCGGGTTATTACCAATAATGGAAATACCCTCGTTATATTGAATAATGTACCCTTCTGTAAAATTCAGTTCCTTCATTTTTGCATCCTCGTCAGATTTTTTGAAGGTGATGGTACCATTAATAGGTTTGTATTGATTGTTAACCATCGATTCAATTACCGATGTATCTTCAGTTGATTCAACCTCAACCTGGATTGTACCACCGTAAACGCCAGATGATGGACGGCCTTTTGCGTCAACATCCCTGCTCAATGAATAACTGCATTGCAGGACATCAAATTCTTTTGAGCCCAAATTAATTCTTGCTTTGAAAGCCATAATGATAAATTAAAAAGTTAGAAAATAGATTAAATGCTGAAAAGCACAAAAAAATAACAAAAAGCTAATCAATTAGTTTTTGCCCGGCCAGTCATTCACATGCTGTGCACTTCCCAGTTTTAACACACGGGCCGAAATAACAAATTTCAGGCTCATAGGTGTTTCACCGGTAACGTCCAAACCTTCGGAATACTTTACGATGTAGCCATCTTCAAAAGACACTTCTTTCATTTTAGCGTCTTCTTCAGATTTTTTGATCAATAAAGTCCCTGCAATGGGTTTGTACTGGTTGTTAACCATTGATTCGATAATTGATGTGTCTTCGGTAGACTCAATTTCAATATCGATTGTACCGCCGTAAACGCCTGAAGAAGGGCGTCCTTTTGAATCAACATCGCGGTTAAGTGCGTAGGAGCAAGTGAGTACGTCGTAATCCTTGCCCGAAAAATTTAATCTTGCTTTGAAAGCCATAATGATAAATTTTAAGAGGTTAAATAAATTAAAGAAAATGCTTAATGCATGTTCTATTTATAACTACAACGAAGTTAAATTATTGTTTTACGAAATTTTAATTTTTTATCAGATCAATTTTAACCCAAACGAATATAATTTTTGCAGCCATTTTTTACTGTATTCATTGTCAAGTGAGTATAAATGCCCGATAGTACTGGTGTGAACGGGCTTGATATTTCGTTTTTCGAGGATGCTTTTTTTAATAGCCAGGTATGTTGGATGTTTGCTGGCCTGCCAGTCCTGCCAGGCAGGTTCGTCCAGTATAGATATGATACGTGCCGACTTTCCGTTAAAGTTAGCTGCAAGCCCTTTATCGCTGGTTATAAACACCTGGTCGGGCATGAAGATCCTATCGAAAAAGCCTTTGATTTTTGAGTTGATAGATTCTTTGTAAACCGGGCAAAATATGGCGATATGGGCGGCCCATTTTAACATATTCACAGCTTGCACCAGATCGGCCTCAGGCTCTGTATTAATTTGCGAGAATTGCTTGTTGGGGTTAAACTTCAGATCGGCTATTGACAGTTCTTTTACTGCAATATCGCCTGCAATGGCGCCATCTTTATAAGCGTTGATCAACGCAGCGGTAGTATCGCTTTTATTAATGTCTGCATTAATTATTAACAGCTGCCTCATCGCTGCAAACATAAGCAGTATTTAACAATAAATAAAGCTAAGCTTACACTTAACTTAACCTTAAAAACTAAAAAGCCCGGCTAAACTAACCGGGCTTTTTAGTTACAGTTATTGCTGTTTATATTCGGTATTCCATGATGTGCTGGCGTCTTCTCCTTTTTGCCCGTCAAGCTTTACAACAAAGCTTTTGGCCGGGAAATAAGGGGTGATGTTTATATCAAGGTGGATACGATCCTTTTGTTGCTCGTCGCGCTCAAACCTTATAATCTTGAAGCGTTCTATCAACCTGTCGGGTCCCTGAATGTTATCCAAAAACTTAACTATTTGTGAGCGCAGGTCCTGCTCTGTTTTTGAGTTCCAGTTCTCAAACGCGCGCCTGTTCAAAAAGTCGAACAGCACTTTGGTAATGTAATCAAATACACGCACTACCGAGTAGGTTTGCAGGCCGATATTATCGCCGTTAAACAATGTTTTTGCCGAAAACGCCATTACCTTGCCATATTCATTTACCATTGGTACAAGGCCTATACGTTCAAGGTGCGAGATCTCACTCTTTTTCAGATCAAAACGCACGCCGTCAACCTCGTTCATAGCCCCATGTTTTTTACCTGCAGTGACCTGCGACATTAGGGTGTAATACATTTTACCCGCCAATGCTGCTGAGCCAGGAATGTAAAGATCATCCTCTTCGCCCGCTTCCGCAACCTTGCCCCGACCTACCAGCCAGTTACAGGTCATTATGGTGTTTGATTTAAATGCATCGCCACCTGTTAAATTGGCCGCTGTAAAGAGGTCTATCACATCATCGGGCTGCTCAAGATCGGCAAAATCAGTTACCAGCATTACCTTATTGTCAAAAGCGATTTTCGACCAGCGTTCAACCACTTTATTTGAGCCCAGGTAACCCGGAATAACCATGATAGAATAATTCTGACGCAAATCAAGGCGATCATAATTTTGTTTAAGCTCATTGGCTGTAAACTCAATAAAACGTGGGTTATCCAGTTCTTTAAGCTGATCAATAGTAGCATTCATTAACACTACGTTTTTAAGCTTATCCTGTTCCGTATTTTTGTAAAACAGATGCACTGTGCGGTAAGCTTGTTCCAGATCGCGCGTGCTTTCAAGAGTAGCCAATAAGTTCTTATTCAAATTTTCTTCGGCCTGTTCAAGGCTTTTTGTGCTTTTTTCAATTGTATCACTTACCGATTCACCTTTTTCCAGAGCCTCTATCCATTGATTCAGCTTTAATTTAAGTTCCTGGCGCTCTGCTTTCTTCTCGTCGTCAGTTAAAAAGATCTGCTTACGGGCCTTACGCTCGGGATTAAGATTTTGAAGGCCGTCAATTGTTGCTTCAAGAAGATCAAAACCGCCTACACGCGAAAGTTTTTCCAGGCTGGTTGATAGCGGCGCTTCGGCACCTCTTTCTTTTATTTTATGAGTCTGGCCCGATGAGTTTTCATTAAGCATCTGCTCGTTTGGTGTTGCCATGATAGGTAATTTAATGTTTAGGAATAGCTATTAATATTATTGATCAAGCTCTTTTACGATGTTTTTTAACGCATCAATAAACGCCTCTTTTGTTTCAGGGTTTTCCAAAGTTGTTTTCAACGTTTTATTAGTTTTTAGCTGCTTGATGATGTTCAAATACATTTCGCGCTGTATGTTCAGCTTACGCAGGTAGTTACTTTGTTGTACCAGCCTTTTGGTGCTAAAATCGCCAAGGTTCTCGAAATGTAGCGTCTCATTAATGCTTGAGCCATCCTGCTTTTCGAGCGCTATGTTAACTTTAGGCTTATAGTGCTTAAAAACATCCTCAACGTTCTTTAATCCCTCTACCTTTTCGGGCCTTAGCGGCTCATTGTCGGTTAATTTCTGGATAAATAAGGTTTTATTGGGAGCTATCTCGCCAAATGCTTCTGAGGTATCGACTTTCTTTTCGTTTCCCCCTATTTCGTAATCAAACATAGTTTCTTAAATAAATGATAAGTATTAGAAGTATTCTTACTAGTAAATGTATTTATTGCTAAATTGTTTTTATAATGCTGCATTTCAGTTAAGTTACATTAACTAATGCTCCATATTAAGTCGTCATTGTCATCTTTTTTTTCTACTGAGATGGTATCGCCTTTCTTTAATTCGCCTGATATAATGTATTTTGAAATAGGCCTTCGCAGTTGGTTACGGATAACGCCCGATAGTTGCCTGGCACCATATTTAGGTGTAAAACCTTTAAGGGCCAGCATATTTTTGGCCTCACTGCTTATTGCCATGCCTATGCCCATTTTATCGAGTGCCTGGGTAAGACTTTTTAACTGGATGTCGAAAATACGCACCACATTATCATGGTGAATTGGGGCAAACGGTACAATTTCCGACAACCGCGCTAAAAACTCGGGCCTGAATTTATTAGCCATTACTTCCATCAACTCATTTGACGCCGGCATATGACCTTTTTGAATTTGATCTGCCACCCATTCGCTGCCAATGTTTGAAGTGAATAAAATGAGCGATTGCGAAAAATCCCCCTCTTTCCCCAACCTGTCATGCATATGGCCTTCATCCAGGATCTGTAAAAAAATATCAAATACCGATGGGTGCGCTTTTTCTATCTCATCGAATAAAACTACCGAATAGGGTTGCTGCCTGATCTTATTTACCAGCAACCCACCTTCTTCGTAACCCACATAGCCCGGAGGTGCACCATATAAAAGTGCTGCGGAATGCTCTTCTTTAAACTCCGACATGTCAAATCGTATCATTGCTTTTTCGTCATTAAACAAAAATTCAGCAATTGATTTGGCAAGCTCCGTTTTACCTGTACCCGTTGGCCCAAGTAAAAAAAACGAGCCTATCGGTTGACCTTTTTTGTTCAGTCCGCTGCGTGATTCCAGTATCGCATCGGACACTGCTTTCAGGGCCTGATCCTGACCTACAACGCGTTTTTTCAAAAAGCTCTCCATACCCAAAAGGCGTTCCTTTTCCTGCGCCTGGATCTTTCCTAAAGGGATGCCGGTTTTGTAAGAGATGATGGCTGCAATATCATATTTATCAACTACTTCAGTTTTGTTTTTAGCCAACTCTTCCAGTTGAGACAGGTTGCGCTCAAAATAGGTGATGTATTCTTCGGGGGTCTCAAAGGTATCCACCTGGGTTTCGTCTTCCAGCTTACCTAATAACACCGCGCTTATTTTGTTACGATACAATGTGTAAAGCCATTTGTATGATGTTAAAGGCTCATGGTCATCTTTATCGGCTTTCAGCCGTTCCAGTTCAGCTTTTAACTCGGCAATAGTATTGTCTGATGTATCGTTCATCAGCCTCAGCGCAGCCATTGTACGGTCGAGGAGGTCAAATGCCGAGTCGGGCAATCTGCGATCTTTCAAATAACGCTGGGCCAGGCGTACACACTCTTCGGCTGCGTTATTATCAACCTTTAATTTATGATGTTCCTCATATCTCGGCACCAGCTTTTTAAGCATTTTTATAGCCGTGGCGGCATCAGGCACATTTACCTGTAAAACCTCAAAACGACGACTAAACGCCTGCTCGGGCTCAATTACTTTACGGTATTCGTCAATTGTTGTGGCGCCAATTACAGTTATCTCGCCGCGGGCAAGCTCCGGTTTTAACAGGTTGCCAACCCCGCCGCCAATCGGACCCTTACTGTCGAGCAGTGTATGGATTTCGTCAATAAACAATATGGCTTTGTCAAACTGTTTTATTTCACGTAACACGTTTTTAAGCCGGTCCTCAATTTCGCCCTTGTAGGATGCCCCTGCTATCAGCGAACCCAGATCAAGCTCAAACAGTTGGGCATTTTTCAAAGAATGGGGTACCAGGTTATTTACAATATCAAGGGCAAACCCATCAATCAATGCGGTTTTACCGACGCCTGCATCGCCTGTTATCATCACATTCGGCTTGGTGCGGCGACTTAATATCTCCATTACCATACGCGTTTCACGCTCCCGGCCTATAATGGGGTCTACCTTGTCCTGGCGGGCAAGGCTGGTGCGGTCGATACAATATTTTAATAAAGCTCCTGTTTGCTTAGGATTACTATCATCGCCAGCATAGTCTGCAGATGGCATTACTGCCTGGCGGACTTCTTCATTGCCCATGTAGATCTCCAGCAGCTCCCTTTCTTTTACCGGGAATGATTTTAGCTGATTTGCATCAAAACCTACGTTGGGTTTGGCCAGCGCCGTTAACACGCAAACCGGGGTGATCAGATCCTGTCCTAATTTTATCCTGATATTATCAGCCTCTTCAAATACCTGCTTTACCTGGTTGTTGCCCAGCATTTCGTCGGGCACCGTTATGGCAGGTGCGTATTCCTCAATACGCACTTCGGCCCAATCGCTTATGTAAGCTGCATCCTTGCCAATTGATTGCAACAGATTTTTTATCCCGACTTCCTGGTGCATTAACCCCTTTAAAAGATGAGCCGGGCCAAATTCCCTGTGATGGTACTCTTTAGCCAACGACTGTGCTACACGCACTGCCGTTTTTAC
>JABDFZ010000124.1:7361-9636 GCA_013286325.1 Bacteroidota bacterium
TTACCGACTCGCTTAAATTAACCACATCCATATATTATTTAAGGTTAGCCTGGGTTACGTAATAATAAATTTTGCCGTTCGAAATAAAATGCTGACTAATTAATGCCGACTGTTTTATGGTTTCGCTGCTGTGGATAAGGAAGCTTATATATGCCTCAAACTGCGCTTGCGACATATCACCCGGCCGTTTCAGATCTACAACTTTATTCTTGAAAAAACTCTTATCGTCCGGTAGGGGTAAGCCAGTTACTTTTTGAAAATAGTTTGACAGCAGCATATCTTTTATATCTCCCCGGGACATTTTAAGATTCAATCGCTTCCGGATAATATCAAGATAGTTATGGAATAATTTCGACCGGTAATCAGAAGCATCCTGCTGTAAGTTCTCGCCTATCATTAACGATAGCAGATCCATTAATTGCTTATATTCCTGCTCGCTCAATATCAGCAGGTATTGCAGCTGCGACTGGCTTTGACTAACTATAGTTGCAGGAGCCTCAGCGGTAAAATAGTATTTAAAGGCGTTGTGCGGCATGTTGTTGCCAAGCTCGTCAGGCGCAGGGCTTACCTGCGCAGTAACCATCGGCTGCACATAGCGATTTTCGCGCCCTGTTAACCTGAATGCACTGTCAAGCACCCGCACTTCCGAATGGATGTCATGATCGGTTTCACTCATCAAACGTTCTACAGAAAGACGCATGGATTGATTTGATTTAACAACCCCTTTTGGCGGAAAAACCACCGCGCCCTGGATCAGGCTATTTTTAGGATAATCAAGATAAAACGATACCGAATCGGACAATGAGGTATTAAATGCCTGTATGTTGGTTAAGCCTTCGCCGGTAACCATACGCTGTTTCTTTTGGTTGGCCAGCTGTATTGCCGATTGCGATACAATTTGCCTTGCCTGGATCACAAAATCATTATAAATAGAATTATAATCACTAAATACCTGGATAGCTAATATGCGGGCATCAGCAGCTGCAACTTCGTTGGCCACTTCTTTTGTAGTATATTGGGTTGAATCGGCTGCACCGGTACTGCCAATCAGTATAACCAGATTGGTTTCATTGTTGTGGCCTTTAAACATACTCAGCGCCCCTCTTATACCATCAAAAACCGGCTGATTGCCAATAGTTGCAGTACAAGATGCGGTAAGCGCCGACTGTTTTTCAAAGAATTTTACCAGCGTACGGTAATCTGCTGCAAAAGGCATGTTTTGTACACCTCCCGGCGGGCAATCAGAATTCCTGTAAACAACCGCCCCGTAATTTAGCTGGTTGCCCTTTGCATGCGTATTAAAGATCCCCTCGAATGATTGAATGGTGCTGGTTAAACCAGGAAAATAATTGTGCATTGAGCTTCCGCCATCAACCACAAAGACAACATTTATATGATGGATATTATTCCTGATGTCCAGATAGTCCTTGTACTGCAAGTGCCCGCCTTTAATATTCAGAATGCTGTTATTCTTTTTATCGTAAACATCGGTTGCTAAGCTTAACGTTAGGTTGCCATTTGCCGCAGGGCTTACCGGGATGCTGCGCAACAATGGCTCATCTGGCGCCAATAGCGGGTCAAACACAAAGTATGGCGATGCCGGACCGGTAGCATGCATCGACTGGTTGATATAGGCTGCAACCGAGTCATCGGATTTTGGATTGGCATTTTTAGCGGAACCTATGTAAAGCCTGTCGCCCCAGCTATGCAAAGCATCGGCAGCTATCCAACCGTAAACACTGTGAGCCGCACTGTCGGCAACCAGTTGTGCATCTGATCCGATAAGAAATTTCTTTCCATCGTCAGATTTTTTGTAGGCATAAACCACCTCATTAAGCGCTACTTTTGTTTTCCTTTTATTCAGGTCGGGCGAAGTATATACATAGGCCGAATCTGTTTTGTCGTAATAAAAATCCGGCATCAGCATGGGATTTTTACCGTTAATAATGGCAATGTATTTGGATGGAAAACCTGTAGTACTTACAAATGCCGACTGCCATGGCAATACTTTTGATTTGCTTATCCATCCATAGCTTTGTGCCGCTTTTTTATTGGTAAGCTTTTTACCCTGTACCATTCCGGGCTGGTATTTTATCAGCTTAATAAATCCGTTTTTCTCTTCGCTCACATAAAACGGATCCATAAAATTTATTTTTTTCATGATCAGCGTACCTCCCGGCGAGGTGTAAGTATAATTCTCGGCACGATCTGAAAAAACGATCCATGGTAGCGCAGTTTTTTGTTCGTTATTGTAAATACTTGTATGCTCGTTTGG
>JABDFZ010000125.1 GCA_013286325.1 Bacteroidota bacterium
TGCATGTCAGTCTGTTGGCCAAATTCCATTAGATGTACAAAAGTTGAAGTGCGATTTTTTAAGTGCAACCAGTCGTAAGTTTTTGAGAGGGGCAAGGGGGGCGGGCTTCCTTTACATAGCCGACCATTTATTGGAAAGAGGTTTAGAACCACTTTTTATTGATATGAGAGGTGCGGATTGGGTTGAGAAGGATACTTATGTACCCCGGCCCGATGCCAAACGTTTTGAAGACTGGGAATTTGCCTACGCATTATTATTGGGTACAAAGGCAGCAATAACGTATTATTTAGAAGTTGGCCCGGAAAGAGTATGGAACAGAATTCAACTTCTTGCTGAATATGCCCGTAAACAACTGGCTTCAATACCAAATTTAAGGTTGCTTGATAAAGGACCGGTGCTTTGCAGTTTAATTACTTTTACTATACCAGGATTAAATGCGGAACTGATAAAAAGTGAATTATTTAAAAATGGAATAAATGTAGTAACCAGTTACCGAAACTTTGCTGTGATTGATTTTGATGAAAAAGGTGTGGAATGGGCTATCAGGATTTCGCCACATTATTATAACCTGGAAATTGAAATAAATGAATTTGTTAGTGCATTAACTAAAATTATTCAGCTTCACAAATAACTGATGCTTTTCTAAGTGACTTAAAGGCCATTTTATTAAAAATGGCCTTTAAGTCACTTAGTCTATATATAGCTAACGTAATAAGCCAGCCATAAAAACCCAGACAGCTATATTTTTGAAATGTAAACGTAAAAACTTTAACGCATGGGTTATCTGATTTTCAACAGTACGTTTTGATACCCCTAAATGAATCGCTATTTCATCATTTGTCATTTGGCGTATCCTGCTTAATAAAAAAATTTCGCGGCAACGTTTGGGCAGCTGAAGCAAATGATCTTCTATCGAGCTTTCGAGGTCATGGCGCATTAACCTTTCCTCACCTTCGTTGCCATTCTTTACACTAAGCTCTTCGTTATAATTCTCGACATATAACACCGCTGAGGCTCTTCGCTCCTTTAAACACTTATAAACATGGTACCTTGCCGAAGCGGTGAGGTACCCTTTTAGAGAGGTAATTTGAAATTCCTTTCGCTTTTCCCAGATATTAAGGAAAACATCATGTACCACCTCTGTACTCATTGCGGTATCCCGCAAATAGTTATAGGTTGAAATGTACATAGGCGACCAATAACGCTCAAAAAGCGCATCAAAAGCTTTTTTATCATCAAGCTTTATCTTCTCCCACAGTTCAATGTCTGTAAATACCAGCTCACTCATCTAATAAATTTACTGTACAGCCCCTGTCGGAGGGCGTTAATTTTTTGGATCAGGTGTGTTAAAATTGTATTATAAATTGGCAATTTAAAACTACAGCTTTTCTTGTCTTAAAAAAATAATTTAATAAAATTAATTATTTTATGTGTGTTGCAGCTAAAAATTTGCTCTATTACAATAATAACCAATTATTATTTCATGACGAGGGAAAAATACATTTTATTGTATGAAAAATGCCAGGCCGGCAATTGCACACCTGTCGAAACAAAGTTATTAGAAGACTATACCGATCGTTTTGAACTTACCGAAGGTGAGTGGACCGCCATTATGGGCAATAAGGAGCAAATAAGGGCGATTATTTATAATAGGTTACAGAAAAACTTACCTGTAGGGCCGATTAAAAAGCCAATAATTTCGTGGTATTGGGTAGCTGCAGCCAGCATAGTTTTAGTTTTATCGGCAAGTGTATTACTAATAAAAACCAAACCAAAAGAAAATATCGCCCAAATTAAACCTCAAAACACTAAGGGCCCTATTTTACCTGGCAGCAATAAGGCTATTTTAACATTGGCAAATGGCAGTAAAATTAATCTTGATGACTCGGGTAAGGGTACGCTGGCGCAACAGGGACAATGCACAGTTAAGAAACTAAGCAACGGCCAGCTGGTATATAGTGTTGACGGAAAAGCAGTAAACGCCCCATTATCATATAACGTAGCGACCACCCCACGGGGAGGTCAATATAAACTTGTTCTTTCTGACGGTACCCAGGTATGGCTCAATGCGGCTTCCTCTATTAAATATCCTGTTGTATTTGCTGGAAAAGAACGGCATGTGGAGTTGACAGGTGAAGCCTACTTTGAAGTAGCTAAAAATAAGCAAATGCCATTTTCAGTATCAGTAAAGGGAACAAGCATTGAGGTTTTAGGCACCCATTTTAATGTAATGGCTTATGACGACGATAATAATATGGTTACCACTTTGCTGGAAGGCTCGGTGAAGCTGAAAAAAGCAGGGACTGAAGCAATGTTAAGACCAGGCCAGCAGGCGGTGATGGGTAATGGACATACCACATATGATATATCGGACGTTAACACGGATGCTGCCGTAGCCTGGAAAAACGGATATTTTGTGTTTGACGATGAAAATATTCAAAGCATTATGAGAAAGATATCGCGTTGGTACGACGTTGATGTAACCTATAAAGGCACTCTTAAAGATCAGAATTTTGGAGGTACCGTTTCAAAATTCTCAAATGTAACGGAGTTATTAAGGATATTGGAGATGACGGGAACCATTCACTTTAAAATAGAAGGGAGGATGATTACGGTAATGCCCTGATTAATCAAAGAAGCCGAACCTAAAAAGCCGGAAGCGTACCACCGCTCCCGACTTCATACTGCAAGGCAGTATCAGGTAAATAAAAAATTGCATTCTACATCAATTATCATTTAAACCCATAAACAAATGTATAAATTTTACACTGTATTTATATGCAGGTATATGCCTCGCATACAACACAATATTTTGCTCACCATGAAACTCACTGTGGTTTTACTGATAGCGGGAATCTTGCAGGTTGGCGCCGCCACTACATCTGCTCAAAACGTTAATTTGTCCGTAAAGGAGGTCTCTCTAAAAAAAGTTTTTAAGGAGCTTAGGCAGCAAACCGGTTATAACTTTTTATATAACTCAAAGATGCTTAACGAAACATTGCCTGTTAGCATGTCTGTTAAAGATATGCCTTTTAACCAGGTACTTGAAAAATGTTTCAGCAACCAGCCAGTAACTTATGTTATTGCCGAGAATACGGTAATTATTAAAAGAAAGCCAAGTGTTGCGGTATCGGTTGTGCAGCAAATTACTGTATCCGGAAGTGTTAAAGATATTAAAGGTGAGCCCATTCCCGGAGTAACCGTTAAATTAAAAGGCACCGGCACCGGTACTGTTACAGATACTGAAGGTAAGTTTCAACTTACAGTACCTGATGCTAACGGAACACTTGTATTTAGCTTTATTGGCTTCCAGACAGAGGAGAGAGCAATTTCTGGCGGTACAACTATTAATGTTGTTTTGAAAGAACAAGCAGCAGGCCTTGGTGAAGTTGTAGTTACAGCTTTAGGTGTTAAGAGATCAGAACAATCGCTTGCTTATTCAACACAACAAATAAGCACCGAACAGGTAAACCAGGTGAAAACTGATAACCTGATGAATGCCCTAAGCGGAAAAGTTGCTGGTTTAACTATTGCTCCGAGTGCTTCGGGTGTTGGTGGTTCGACTAAAGTAATATTACGCGGAAGCAGATCAGCTAATGGTAATAACCAACCATTATATGTAGTTGATGGTGTTCCAATTTTAAACTCAGGTAATGCTACAATGCAGCCTAATGGAACCTTTGGTGGCTCATCAGACGGCGGCGATGGTATATCTAACCTTAACCCTGAGGATATTGCCGGTATCTCTGTATTAGAGGGCGCTTCTGCTGCTGCCTTGTATGGTAGCCTTGCGCAAAACGGTGTTATATTAATTACCACTAAAAAAGGAAAAGCAGGCAAGGCAGCTATCGATTTCTCCTCAGGTTACTCAATTGACCACACTGCATATCGCCCTAAATTCCAAAATCAATATGGCCAAACTCCTGGTCCGGTAACTGGTGACGTAACCAGCTGGGGCCCTTCTATTTCGGGCGCACCAGATAACCTGAAAGCTTTCTTTCAGAATGGTACCAATTTTACCAATGCGGTTAGTCTTTCGTCAGGTTCAGAAATTTCCCAAACTTATTTATCATATGCCAACACCTATGCTACCGGTGTTGAACCTGGCAATAAGCTGAAAAGGAATAACTTTACCTTGCGCGAAACAGGTAACTTTTTAAATAATAAACTAACTGTTGATGGTAGCGCTAATTATATTAACCAAATTGTTGATAACAGCCCTCAGTTAGGTATTTACTCTAACCCATTACTTTCGTTATATACTTTCCCACGTGGGGCAGACATCCTTCCATATAAAAACCAATACTTAAACCCTGATGCAACCGGATTCGACCGTCAGAACTGGCTGGTAAATAATACTGGTGACTTTCACCAGGATAGCCCATGGTGGATAGTTAACCGTGAGCCAAACGTGTCACAACGTAACCGCTTATTATTGAATGGTACTGCAAAATATGAATTTGCCAAATGGCTGAGCATCCAGGTAAGAGGAAGTTTAGATCGTATTACCGATGACTTTGAACAGGATTTTTATTCAGGATCAAATAGCTTATACAATTCGAACGGAAACGGGGCAATGAAAGTAAGCAACCAGACCCTTACACAAAAATATGGCGACTTATTGGTAAACTTTACTGTACCTCTGCAACACTCTGATTTTAAAATTAGTGGTGTATTAGGCGGAAGCATTACTGATACTGAATTGAACGGATATACTCTTGGTGGTAACCTTTCAACCCCGGACTTCTTTACTTTGGCTAATACTATAGTTACTCCGGCTGGTCAGGTTGCTCCTTCAACTAATCCAACCAATGTATCACAAAGCACAAGTAATGCTAATGGTATCAGCCCAAGCCACAGCCAGTTACAGGCACTTTTTGGCAATGTAGACTTCTCGTATAAAAATTGGGCTTATTTAACATTAACAGGAAGAAATGACTGGTCGTCAAATCTTTCTTATACACCAAATGTCTCTTATTTTTATCCTTCAGCAGGTTTATCGTTGATATTAACGCAGATGTTTACATTGCCTACTGAAATTTCATATGCTAAACTGCGTGGAACATATGCACAGGTAGGTAATACAATTCCTCCTTACCTTACCAACCCACAAAATACACAGGGAGCAGGTGGAGCATTGATATTTAACACATCAGTTGCTCCTCATACTCTGAAACCTGAAAAAACTCATTCTACTGAAATTGGTACAGACCTAAGGTTTTTTGATAACAAGCTTACCTTTAGCTTTACATATTACAAAACCAATACCCTTAACCAGTATGTTCCTGTAAACTATAGCGCTCCATCGTTAGTAACAACCGGATATGTTAATGCCGGTAACATACAGAACAGCGGTATTGAATTTACTTTAGGTTATGATGTATTACATAGTGCTGATCTTACCTGGAATACTTCATTCAATGGTGCAATGAATAAAAATAAAATAATTGATGTTGATTCAAGAGACAATATCAACGTATTTTATTTAACAAATGATGGTAATGGTTACCAATCTGAACTGGTAAAAGGCGGCTCTTACGGTGATATCTACGCTTATAATATCTTACGCGATGGACAAGGTCGTGTTGTATTAGGTGGCGACGGCACAGCTGGTCATCCATATACACCACAAAAGACTTCTACACAACAACTAGTAGGCAATGCCGCTCCTAAATTCCAGTTAGGTTGGAGCAACAGCCTTAGCTACCAAAGATTCACCTTTAACTTCCTGATAGATGGTAAATTTGGTGGCAATGTAATGTCGGTAACTCAAGGTTTCCTTGACGAAAGCGGTGTTTCTGATGTAACCGGACAAGCACGTGCACAAGGTGGTGTAAAAGTAAATGGTGTTAATGGCAGTGGTCAGGCAGTTTCAACTGTAGATCCACAAACCTGGTACACAACATTAGGTACCCGTGGTGGTATAACTGGTGCATACATGTATAGTGCAACTGTAGTACGCCTGCGCGAAGCAGCCTTAGGTTATACCTGGCCTGTACATAACAGTGCATTCAAAAGCATCAAACTGGCATTAACTGGCCGCAACCTGATCTACTTTTCCAAAAAAGCGCCGTTTGATCCTGAAATTGCTCAGTCAACCGGTAATGGACTTTCTGGTATAGATGTGTTCAATCAGCCGGCTACACGCAATGTAGGGTTAAACCTTAATGTTAATTTCTAAAATCAATTTATTTTAATTTTTTGAAAATGAAAAGAAATTTAAAATCAATACCGGGGCAAAGTGGTCTTATCGGTATTTTTATCATAGCAGCTGCGCTAATATTACCCGGCTGCACCAAGAATTTTGAAAAATACAATACCGATCCTACTAAGCTATCAGCTGCTCAAACGGTAGCTATAGCAGCTACTGCCTTTGGCCCCATGGAACAGGCGATTTACAGTAATTATCAGATAGCCCAAAATTTGAGTGCCGATGCCTGGGCAGGGTATATGATGTCGCCAACCAATTTTCGCGGCGGGATCAATAACTTAAATTATGCCCTTGTTGACGGATGGAACTCAACCGGATTTAACGACCAATACAAGCTTGTAATGGCCCCTGTAAGCAAAATAGCGCAAGCAGGCACAGCAACAAAAGCGCCTGACGTTTGGGCCGTGGCTTTGCTAATACAAGTAGAAGCTATGGACAGGGTTACCGATCGTTTTGGGCCTATTCCATATACAAAAGCAGGTTCGTCATTAACCAGCATACCTTATGATGATCAGCAAACAGTTTATCAAACGTTTTTTAAACAAATTGATACTGCTGTAATTAACTTGCGTGCTTTTACAAGCAATCCGGCTAATGCGGGTAAAAACCCTATAGGTACTGGTGACCTTGTTTATAGCGGTAACTACGCTAAATGGCAAAAATTCGCTAATTCGTTACGCCTGCGTTTAGCAATGCGTATTGTAAAAGCCGACCCGACAACTGCTCAACAACAGGCTGAAAAAGCCATGAGCGACCCTGCAGGCTTGTTAACAAGTCCTGGCGATGACGCTGCTGTTGCCCAGTCAGGTACCCGAAACAATGACTTATGGACTGTTACAATTGCGTATAATGGTGATAACCACCTGAATGCAGCAATGGGAAGCTACCTTGACGGCTTTAAGGATCCACGTGCGCCTATTTATAGCGTACCGGCAACAGATGGTACATATAAAGGCATCCGCCTGGGTATTGATGTTTCAAAAGGTGCTTATAAAACCCTTGCATCTTATAACTGTCTTAGTACTTTTACCCAAACTTCGCCTCAGTTAATTATGACTGCAGCTGAGATGTGGTTTTTAAGAGCTGAAGCTGCCTTACGCCACTGGAAAGGAGTTGGAGGCGTTGTAGAAGATCCACAAGTTGACTATGAAACAGGTATTACTACCTCTATGCAACAATGGGGCGTTACACCTGGCACTTATTTAAGTGATGCTACCAGCAAACAGGTTAACTATGTTGACCCTATAAATGCTGCTAACAGCACACCTGCAATTTCCACTATTACTATTAAGTGGGATCCTGCAGCTACCGACGAGCAAAAGCTGGAACGTATCATCACCCAAAAATGGATTGCTATTTTCCCTGACGGACAAGAGGCCTGGGCTGATTATCGCCGTACCGGGTATCCTAAACTGTTCCCGGTTGCGCAGAACTTTAGCACCAATCCGGTTATTGATGCTACAATCCAAATACGCCGTATACCGTATCCAAGCTCTGAATACCAGACTAACGCAACAGCTGTTGCCAATGGTATAAAACTATTGGGCGGAACAGGTGACAATGGCAACTCACGACTTTGGTGGGATGTAAATAAAGGCAATTTTTAAGAAATAAAAATTGCAACACCGGTGATTAGTGTTGTCTCCTAATACAGCATTAATCACCGGTTATAAACTATTGGTTATTTACCGGGAATGGGAATTGAGTGCAGTTGATTGATTTATGATAACCATAAGGTCCCTTCTTTGGAAGGGATCTTTCTAAACCTCTAACACTCGTACACCCTAATTTATTGAAAAGATTAAAAAAAGCCTATAGGACTTTTATTGGCATCGCCTGTGGTATGTTTAGCCTATTCTGAAGATTTTAAATATCTTATAATCAATTATTTACGAATAATTAATATGGTATTTAACTATACATCTATCTAATAAATTTAATATAATCTGCTTTAGTAAATTTTAAACGAATTGCCTATGATAAGAACAATCTAGCTAAAACCACAGACCATTTAATGAATTAATAATCAATTAAACCTTTAAAAGACTATTTTATGAGAAAATCTATTTTTTTAAAAAACTGCCTCCCATTTCTTTGCGGCTTGGCATTATTAACAGTTCAATCCTGCAAAAAAGACGCTAATAAAGGCGTTGAAACGCCCGACAAAAGTGCATCGACTGTAAGCCGTGCTGTAACCAAAACCGGCCCGCTAACTGTTGGCTATATTGAAGTTAATAATTACAGCATATTAGATGTAGGCAAGTATACTTTAGCCAGTACCGGGGCCAATGTGTTTGATATAGGTATTATTTTTGCTGCCAATATTAACTACAATACCAGTACCCAGCAGGCAGTTTTATATTTTAATCCGCAGGTAACCACAACTTTAACCAATTATACAACCACTATACAGCCCTTACAGAACCAGGGTATAAAAGTGTTATTGTCTATTTTAGGTAACCACCAGGGAGCAGGTATTTGTAATTTCCCTTCGCAAGCTGCAGCACAGGCTTTTGCGCAGCAATTGGCAAATGCTGTAACTACTTATGGCCTTGACGGGATTGATTTTGATGACGAATATGCTGATTATGGAACTAATGGTACAGGGCAGCCGAATTCATCGTCATTTGTTTACCTGGTTACTGCTTTACGCTCGTTAATGCCAAATAAGATCATTTCCTTTTATGATTACGGACCGGCAGCATCTGAGTTATCCTACAACGGTGTAACAGTTGGATCAAAGGTAAATTATAGCTGGAACGCAATTTATGGTACTTATAGCGTGCCAAATGTACCGGGTTTAGCTAAGAGCCAATTAGGGCCTGCTGCTATAGATATCAGCAGTACCAGTCAAAGCACAGCTGCTTCATTAGCAACGCAAACGGTTAACAACGGTTATGGTATTTACCTGACCTATAACCTTGCAGATGGCGATCAGAGCAGTTATGTTTCCTCTTTTAGCAATGCGTTGTATGGCAGTAGTGCGGTTTACAATCCAAATGGTGGGACTGGTACGGGTGGAGGAAGCACAGGCGCAGTATTTTATCAGAATATTAATTATGGTGGTACTGCAACAGCATCTATTCCGAAAGGAAATTACACTTTATCACAATTACAAGCTTATGGTTTTGTTAATGATTGGGCCTCATCAGTTAAACTACCGGCAGGCTGGCAAGTAATTATGTATAAAGATGATAATTACACAGGTACATCGTGGACACTT
>JABDFZ010000126.1 GCA_013286325.1 Bacteroidota bacterium
TTGGAAGGACTGTTTTTGAATACTGTTCAGAAAAAGGACTTAAAACATCGATGCGATACGTACTGTCCAACAATTGATTGGTTTGTACAACTATTTCGCCAGGACCGTAAAAGTTTTTGGTAACATATAAAAGATGGCCTAATGAATCGCTTTGAGAGGTGTATACCTGCACTCTTTTACCGGGGACGCCCAAATAAGTAAGTACATCTGTTGCCGGGATGTTTGTTTGGATATTTACAACTTTAGCGGTAATAATGTGCCCGTTATACTCGGGTAAAAAGTTAAATGCAGCAGGTTTATTTGCAAGCATCTGATCCCATTGAAATCTTCGCCATCCTTGTGTAAGCATCAGGTTGTCTAACGCTTCATCAGTTTCAGCATTAACGTTCTTAAAATAATAATCGGGCGATTCGATGCTGCCCCTTAAATCAGAACATAACCACAGGTAACTAAAAATATCGGCATGATCTATAGCCTGCAATGAATCGACCCGGTAAACCGCCATCGACATATTTGCCGGCTCTTTTGCTGAAACATTAATGTTTACTTTTTTACGTAAGGTATATTGCTGCTGATCGGCGCTTGCATTAATCAATAATTGCCTGGTAGGTCTTTTAAAATAAAGCCTTTCGCAAACCGGCTGTCGTGTGTTATTAAAAATAGTAATGTGCGAAATGCCTTCGCCCAGCGCGTTCTTATTCACTGTAAAATGAGCAGTGCCGTTGCTAACAGTAATACCTTCAGCGGCTTTTACCATTTGCCGGGTATGTGCAAAAAGGTAAATGTTGCCATCAGGTCCCTTTACGGTTACATCTAACTGCGCGCCATTATCAGTTAGCTTCATAACATATCCCTGGCTGCTGATATCGGGAAGGTTTTTGGTGATCTTCTCGTCACCTGCTTTTACAACTGCTTTGTAGGTATTGTTTGCATCGGGGGTGAATGAAAAACTCCCCATACCAAACTTTAATGATTGGAACCTGGCAACAGTATCGTTATGCTGATTAATAATAGCACCGTTAACCGTAACTCCTTTACCATTTTGCCCAACTGCTTTAAAGGCCACCTTACTTGCAATTCTATTTACCAGATTGCCCCCTTCAGGGAAAAATTGTATATCGTAAGTAGCGGCAGTTTCCTTTACCTGGTTATCCGGCGATTTTAATGGATTTATAAGCGTTATTGTTTTTTCAAAATAATATTCAGGGTTAAAGTTTTTCATCCAACTTGTATAGGCCCTAAGTTTATAATTACCATTGCTCACAGTTACCGGGATATAGATTGAGCCATCGCCTATGCCATTTTTAATGGAGATCTTTGCCTGGGTAATTGCAGCCTGGCTATTATCAAGGATATCAACATAAACAACTTTGCTAAAGTTTAGCGGTTTATGATCATCGCCATCAACACAATAAATTTTAAACCATATTATTTCTCCCGGCAAATAAGTGCTCTTATCAGTATGAACAAATATTTTTTCCTGCAAAGCGCTTTGTTTATATAAGTTAAAGCTATTTTGAACTTCTTGTATAACCTGCCCCTTGCTGCTTAACATCAACAAGGAAAAGGCCGATGTTAACAGCATTACCTTAATTGCCTGTATGGTATTTCTCATAATCAAAACTTATTTTTTACCGTTTTAATAGTCCTTTGTGGCTATAATGCCTTTTCAAATATTTTTATAGGGATGCAAACTATAAGTCAGCAATTCCCTTGTTAATCATTTTAATATTACTGCCAAAAAGCAGGTTGTTGCTTAGTTCCTCTTATAGTACAGTCAACACATTGAGAGTCTGAGTATAAATATCCTGCAGGGCCTGGTCCGCCGTTAAAAAATGCCGAAACTGGTAATGCAAGGAACGGAACTAATATATCCTGTACCTGGTTTTCCCCGGTATGCGGTGCATGAAACCAGGCGGAATCCAGCTCGCAACTGTAAGGATAAGTTGGATACCATGATTGCGGCAGCTGGGTATTTGAAATAAATACCCTTTTTGACGAAACTGTGCCTGCGCTTATATAGCCAATAACAGGTTCGGTAGCATTGGCGGTATTATGTATATTTCCGCTTATTTCTGATGGCTCAGCATCAAAAATACTACCCAATTGCTCCGTGTTCTTTTTTAAGTTCCCCCAAAACTTATAGGCATCAGCAGTTAGTGCATACTCATCTACAAGAATGCTGTATTTTATCTCTATTTTTTCGGATGTGGATTCAATTGCTATTACCGGATTTTGATATATAACATCCTGTTTTAACTTGGCCGATGAGCCTAAAAGTATAGTGCTTGAAGTATTGCCTGTAAAACATGTGTATATATCTTGGTCAGGGGTGCGGTATAATATACCAACCCCGTTACTTATAAATGCTGAATTATATTTCGAATGAAATTTCCATGTTTCACTGTAATCAAAGCGGTAATAATGTGTATTGTTTTTCGGGTCGTGGGTATTTACATAAATCTGTATGCCTTTGCCAGTTAAATTAAACCCAATACTATCAATTGGTGGTGTAACCATAGTTTGTACAAAATCCGACAGGTATTCTTTATTGTCCTCCGTTTTTATTCTTATCCGGTATTTCCTGGTATTGTCCAGTGTTGTGCCACTTAGCGTGTATGTACCGGCTACAGACGAGGTTAAACCGTAGCTGCTTCCTGCATCACTTTCTACTGATATAGTAGCATCATTTACCGGGTTTGTAGTAACTGCACTATTAAGGTTAACTGTGCGGCTAAGCTTAATAGTAGTCACATCATTGGTGTTTATCACACCCTCTACCACTAAATAGCTCGAGGGAGCATTAATAACTTTCGGGTTGTAAGGTTTTTTACACCCCACCGATATTATTATTATAAATAATAAAAATTTCCAATTTTTCATATCTACTGCCAAAAACTTGGTTGTTTATTTGTGCCGAATAAAGTACAATCTACACACTCAGGAACTGCTGCCGTATATCCTACAATTGATCCTCCAGGAGGCACAATTGCGTCAACCGGGATTAACGGACTAAAGCTGGTTTTGTTATAATTGATGTATTCATCAACCTGGTTTGTAATGCCGCCGGTAATAGGATCTTTATATGCGTATAAATAAGGCTTTGCCTGGCAGCCGTTATCAATAGGGTCGAGCCATGCCGGTAAATCATTTTCATCAACAAAAATTCTTTGGGTTGAAAAGCTACCAATGCTTACATAGCCAATAACCGGTTCTAATGGATCAGCCGTTGAGTGAATATTTCCCTTTATCTGCGATGGCTGCGCATCAAAAATGCTGCCCAGCTGCTCTGTGTTTTTCTTAAGGTTTGTCCAAAAATTATATCCTTCACTTGTTAAAGCATATTGCCTCACCAAAATGCTATACCTGTGTCGCAGTTTATCTGAATGCCTTGATACAAAGGTTATAGGTGTGTTGCTGATAACATCCTTGCTTAATTTAGCCGATGAGCCCAAAACAATTGTGGTTGAACCAGTTGTCCTCCAGCATTGATAAATATGATCATTAAATAAATCCCGGCGTAAAACCGTATCTCCGTTTGATTTAAAGTGCGAATCAAAAGCTGATAAAAAAATCCATGTTTCTTCGTACTCCCAGCGATAATAGTGCGTATTGTTTGCCGGATCGTGAGTATTTAAATTTATACCCACCCCATCGCTTTCCACCTTGGATGTTACATTGTCAATAGCCGGTGAGTTTACTACAGGAACAAAATCAGATAAATACTCCTTGTTCGATGAGGTTTTGATTCTCAGGCGGTATTTATGCGTCGCACTAAGGTTTAAACCCGGGGATACATAAGTGCCATTAGGTGTTTCCGTTAAGGCATAGCTGGTATTGGCATCGCTTTCAACAGTAACAATGGCACTTAATTCAGGATTAACTGTATTACCGTTCGAAAGTTTAACTGTACGGTTCAATTTAATAATGGTTGAATCTGCCCCACTGTTAATTACACCCTCTACAACCAGATAGTTATTTGACGCAGTAACAGCAGGCGGCATATAAGGTTTCCTGCAACTTACCAGGGCTGTAAACGCTATAAAAACTATGATATAATTGAACCTGTAATTCATGATATCAAAATCTTATATTATAGTTAATAAACGGAATTGGTGCCGCAAATATGGAAAGCTTATAACCGCTTATCACACCGCTTTGCTCAGTAAAGAATGTGGAATAAGCATTTTGCCTGCCTGTTAAGTTATAAACGCCAATTGTCCACGAATTATGCGTTAGCTGGTGTACTTTGTGATTACCTTCGATGTTGATTGAAAAATCTGATCGGAAATAATCAGGGATACGGTAGGCATTCCTATCCGAATAAAACACCCTTTCCGAGCCGCCATATTCATATTTAGCTATCGGTAAAGTTATTGGTCTGCCTGTGCTGTAAGCTAAATCTAACGATACGCTGTACCTGTGTGTAAAACGGTAATTTCCGCTAAAATTAAACGAATGTGGCTTATCATAATTTGCCGGATAATATTTGCCTTCGTTTATCAGCTCTCCGGCATTCGGGTCATCCTGCCTCAAGAAAGTGCGCGAGTAAGTATAGCTCATCCAGCCGTTTAATTTCCCGGCTGTTTTCTTAATCAAAAACTCTGCGCCATAGGCTTTACCTTGCGTATTAATTACATCCTGTTCAATATGGTGGTTTAATAATAACACTGCACCGCTCTTGTAATCAAGATAATTCCTTAACCGTTTATAATACACCTCAACCGACATTTCGATGGTATTGGCTTTGGCATTTTTAAAAAGGCCGAGCGACACCTGGTCGCCATTCTCAGGCTTAATATTCGGGTCGCTAAGCTTATAAACATCGGTTGGTGAAATTGAAGTTGAGTTAGACAGTAAATGGATATACTGATGTAAGGTATTGTATCCACCCTTTATTGATAAATTATCGCTTAGCAGGTATCTGGCCGAGATCCGGATGTCTGGTGCTGCAAAAGTTTTAATTATAGATCCGCTTTTGTAAGCTGTGCTGTCAATTATATTGGCAGGTTCTTTTGGCAGATTTGGTGCATAGTTATTAATGGTTTGCGGCCCAAGGTAATTATAGAAGTTATATCTGATGCCTGCACTTATTGAAAAGTTTGAAGAAACATCAAATATATCTCCTAAATATAAAGCGCTTTCCAAAGCTTTTTCCGCAGGAACAGCATCTGGCGCTATAAGTGATTGGGGGTTGTTTGGTTCGAAAGTGCCGGGGTTTATTTTGTATAGGATAGAGCTTAACCCAAAATTGAGGGTGTGCTTGTTGCTCAGGTAATAGGTAAAATCGGATTTAAAGTTCGATTGATTAATGTTAAACCCAAGATCGTAAGCATTTACTGGGTTGGCAGAGCTACTTATATCATACTGATACCTGTCTATACCGGCTGATATTAAGCTGTATAGTTTATTGTTATAGTTATGTTTCCATTTTAAAACAATATTCCTGTTGCTGTATGAATAACTGGTATCACTATTCAATTTAAATTTATCCTGGCTTAGATAGCCTGAAAGGTAAATATTGTTTTTTTCATTTATCTGATGGCTGATGCCCAAATTAAAATCATAGAACGATGCCTGGCTATGTTTGTACGACTCGGGCAACAGCTTAAGCAGCCAGTCGGAATAAGTTGTACGGCCGCCAAATATAAACGAGGTTTTGTCTGTTACTATCGGGCCTTCAATATTCAGTCTGCTGGTTAATAAGCCTATACCTGCCGATCCTGTAAATTTCTTTTTATTGCCTTCGCGATTGGTAATATCCAGTACAGATGATAAACGCCCGCCAAATTTTTCGGGGATACTGCTTTTATAAAGTTCTATATCCTTAACAATATCAGGATTGAACGCTGCGAAAAAGCCAAAAAAGTGTGCCGGGTTATAAATAGTGGCGCCATCCAGTAAGATCAAATTTTCATCAGCCGCCCCGCCGCGCACGTTGAAGCCTGTTGTTGCCTCGCCAACAGATGTTACACCCGGAAGTGTTAAAACTACTTTTAAAACATCGGTTTCACCAAATGCCGTAGGGATTTGTTTAATATCTTTTATATCAAGGCGGGTTACGCCTAATGCCACACTACGCACGTTCGCTACCTTGTCTGCAGATATTTTTACCTCTTTCAAGCTGTTTATTTGCTCCTGCATTTCAATGTTCAGTTTCCCATCAGAGTACAGGATGATCTGCCGGCGTGTATCACGCATGCCCAAACCCCTAACATTTAAAACATGCCTTCCGCGGGGTAATGTTATTGAGAAGTATCCAAACTGATCTGTTGCTGCTCCGGTCTTTGTATTGGCAACATAGATACTTGCGCCTGTAACCGCCTCGCCCGATTTAATGTCACGGATATAACCGCTTAATATGGCCTTGCCCGCTTTTATACTATTGGTTTTTACCCCTATTTCATATAGCTTGTTTTCTGTCGTTGCATCCGGTACTTTTTTCTCTACATCAGCAGTATAATCAGCGACCGAAACTGCAGGTTGCGTTGGAGTATTAGCATGTATTTGCGAATATCCTACAGCCAGGTCTGTTTTTATTTGTCTTCCCTTGGTTAAAAATACTTGCTGTTGGGTAATGGCATAATAAAAAGAGGTCTTTTTGAATGCCAGGTCCAAAACAGTTTCAAGTGGTTTATCTGTTACCTGCAGGGTAACCCGCAAGCTATCAAACTGTGCCTGGTCATAATAAAAATGATAGCTGCTTTTTGATTCAAGCTCGGTAACAACCTGCGAGATTGTAGCTTGCTGAAAGTTTACGCTGAATAATTTCGGATTACCCTGCTGCGCTGATGCCGCATGTAAAAAAATTAAAAAGCAAAAGCTTAAGAGGAATATTTTTCTCATACTATTTTGTTAATTGGTCGTACCAGGTTGCAATTTTGACCATAGCCTCTTCAGGGTTATCCCTATATTTTATATTGTTAGCTTTTATATATTGCTTAAGCTCCTTCTTTTTATCCTTTAAAACATCCAATAACGATCCCTGGCTGCTTATGCTTTTATAAACGTTATTTCTCTTTACATAAAAATCCTTCGAATCACTAAAGTAGTTTTCCAGACCCAATACCCCTCCGGTGGTGGTTTGAATGCTTTTTGAATATTTACCGAGGATCTCGGTCTTTCCGTTATAAAGCTGATCGTAATAGCCGGATTTTATACCTGCGTTCTCTGCAAGTGTATCTGCATTTATATTTATAAAATGATGCCCTAAAAAGTCGAAACTTTTAACCCGTTCTTTTATTATTGAAAACTTTGCGATGTGATTGGGTAATAATACTACAACCTGATCGGTGTTAAGGTCATATAACATTGATATGTGGTTGTATAGAACGCCATCATAGTAAACAGTTCCGGGTGTAAAGCCATTTACCTCTAAAAAATAGGCATTGCCTTTAATGTGCGGATCATAAAAATAATACTCAGGACCTGTAAAAATGAGCGCCTGATTACCTACCGAGGTATTATAAAGAGTTACCGCATTATTAAATGCATTGTGCTGCGAACTGCTGTCGCTTAAGGCCGCCTGTGCAAAAGATTGCTGGATATTAAACGAAATAATAAGGCAAAATGTAGAACACAGGTAAATACATTTTTTCATAATTTAGGATTGGTCTTGGAATTTACAAGTGTTTAGGCTAAAAAACAAGCGATTAGGCCGTTTTTTCGTTAAAAACTGAAATTTTAGTTTAAAATTTATTGTAACAATTTAATTGCATTTACCGGGTTGTTGTAAAACATACACTAATTGCCCTGTTGTATGGGTAAGCCGGAGGGAACTTAGATAGGAAAAAACTTTCTGAATGATATAAAAATGTTACAGCATCTTTGGTTGTTTTCAAAACCAGAAGTTATAATATTGGTTAATTTATTAAAACCCAATAATATGAAATCAGTAAAAGTATTAGTAATTGTACTGCTGGCTATGTTTAGTTATAGTGCGGTAAGCGCCCAGCCCAGGCATCACAGAAGGGTTCACCGGAAACATCGTGTAGTACACCATCGTGTGCATCATCCCCGTCGTCATCGTTAAAAATAAAAAGGGCTTCGTGATTAATCACGAAGCCCTTTTTGCAATAGTTTTTATGCTGATTAAAGCTTGCGCTTAACTTCTACATTTTCATAAGCTTCAACTATATCGCCAACTTCAATATTATTAAAGTTTTGAATGTTCAAGCCGCACTCGTAGCCTGCATTAACTTCTTTAACATCGTCTTTAAAGCGTTTTAATGAAGCCAGCTCGCCGGTATAGATCACCACACCTTCGCGGATGATACGAATCTTGCTGTTACGGGTTATCTTACCATCCAGTACCATACAGCCGGCAATTGTACCAACCTTACTGATCTTGAATGTTTCACGGATCTCAACGTTGGCAACAATCTTCTCTTCAAAGGTTGGTGCAAGCATACCTTCCATAGCCGCTTTGATCTCGTTGATCGCATCGTAAATGATAGAGTAAAGCCTGATGTCGATCTGTTCCTGCTCTGCCAGTTTACGTGCACCACCGGATGGACGTACCTGGAAGCCGATGATAATCGCATCAGATGCTGACGCTAATAACACATCAGATTCAGAGATCTGCCCAACGGCTTTCGAGATAATATTTACCTGGATCTGCTCGGTTGAAAGTTTTAGTAATGAATCAGACAATGCTTCGATCGATCCATCCACGTCACCCTTAACAATAATATTAAGTTCCTTAAAGTTACCAACTGCCAAACGGCGGCCAATTTCATCAAGTGTAATGTGTTTCTGTGTACGTAAGCCCTGTTCGCGTTGTAATTGTAAACGTTTGTTAGCAATTTCGCGGGCTTCAACTTCGCTTTCAAGCACGTTAAATTTGTCACCTGCTGTTGGTGCGCCTTGCATACCCAGCACCTGTACCGGTGTTGAAGGGCCTGCATGGTCAACCCGCTGGCCGCGCTCGTTGGTTAATGCCTTTACACGCCCGCTGTAGCAGCCTGCAAGTATAGGATCACCAACCTTAAGGTTACCTGCCTGTACTAAAATTGTAGTAACAATACCGCGCCCTTTATCCAAGGCAGCTTCTATAACCGTACCAACGGCACGCTTATTAGGGTTTGCTTTCAATTCCAGCAACTCGGCCTCGAGTAGTACTTTTTCTAATAACAGGTCGACGTTTAAGCCGGTTTTAGCCGAGATTTCCTGCGACTGGTATTTACCGCCCCATTCCTCAACCAAAATATTCATTGCTGATAATTGCTCACGCACTTTATCGGCATTGGCACCCGGTTTATCAATTTTATTGAATGCAAAGATGATAGGCGCTCCGGCAGCCTGTGCGTGGTTTATGGCCTCGCGGGTTTGCGGCATCACGCTGTCATCAGCGGCAATTACTATAATTACTAT
>JABDFZ010000127.1 GCA_013286325.1 Bacteroidota bacterium
ACATTGCAATTTGACCGTGATGCAAAAGTATCGCAGGTGCAAGGGCGAGAGCAGGCTTTGAGAACAACACAGGCCCGGATCGCAGCTGGCAATATATTCAAGTGGACCGATAACGGAAAAACAGTAAGCATTGCCGCCATCAATCGTAAAACAACAAACGTTGGCATTGTGGGCCTGGTTTATACACCCGAAGGGCATAGGGGGAAAGGTTATGCCACCAGCAATGTTAAAAAATTAAGCGAACACATTTTGCAAAGCGGCTTTAAATATTGCGCCCTTTTTACCGATAAGGCAAACCCTACCTCAAATCATATCTATCAAAAAATTGGTTATACACCTCGGGCCGATTTTGTAGATATCGGCTATCAATAACATCCGTCTCATTGCACCAGCTTTAGTTTTTATTAAAAATTTTGTTTTAAAACCGGATATTACGCCCTTAATAAAATTGTCGCGATCCTATTTTAAACATCAATGAACCGTAAATACTTTATATCCTCGTTGGCAACCGCCGGGGCCGCTATCTCAACTTCACCTGGCTGGGCCGTTGCAGCACCAACCGAAAGTCGGCGTAAGCATAAGATCCCACCGTTTTTAAAAGCTGGCGATACCATCGGTATTACCAGTCCGGCGGGATACATCAGCCTTGCTGAGGTGCAGCCATCAGTGCAGTTGATGGAGAGTTGGGGCTTTAAGGTACAGGTCGGCGCTACAATTGGCAAAAAGGATTTTACTTATGGTGGTACCGATGCCGAACGAACTGCAGATCTGCAGCATATGCTGGATGACCCGAACATCAAAGCCATTATGTGTGCGCGTGGCGGGTACGGTTTGGTGCGTATCATTGATCAGATCGATTTTAAACAATTTGTTGCCCAACCTAAATGGGTCATCGGCTTTAGCGATGTTACCGTACTACATTGCCATATCCACCAAAATTTTGGGATCGCTACATTACACTCTAAAATGTGCAACAGTTTCCCTGATGACTGGACAAAGGCCGAACCTATACAGGTGAACACGATCTTGTCTATCAGGCAGGCACTGGCAGGCGAAGACTTTAAATATACGGCGCCAGCGGCCGCTCTGAACCGTCAGGGCAGGGCAGAGGGGCAGTTGGTAGGCGGCAACCTGAGCATTGTTGAGAACATGGTGGGTACGTCGTCTGACATAGACACTAAGGGCAAAATACTTTTTGTAGAAGATACAGGCGAGTATCTGTACAACATAGATCGTATGTTCTGGAACCTGAAACGAGCAGGCAAGTTGGACAAATTAGCTGGCCTGGTTGTGGGTGGCTTTAAAGTAAAACCCGATGACGCAGGCGACGAATTTGGAAAGACCATCTACGAAATTGTAATGGAGAAAGTAAAGGAGTACAGTTACCCCGTCTGTTTCGATTTCCCGGTAGGACACCAACGCAACAACATGGCCCTTAAATGCGGCGTGCAGCACATGCTGGAGGTTGGTCCGGATGGGAGCACGCTGCGATCGTTTTAAAAAACGTTTAAAAGTTGTAATGTTTTAAGGTTGAAAGGTTTTGTTTTTTTGCTTTAAACGTCTATAATAAAAACGCCATTCCTGTTGTCAGGAATGGCGTATCGTATAAAAACGTTTATCTGTTCAGATATTGGAAGCTTCGCGCTTAGTTAGATGCTGATACTTTTGCTTCGCGCAATCCTTTGCGGTAAAACATAGCCGCGATCTGATCTACCATAGCTATCGAAGCTTCTATCTCGTCTTTTCTTATAGCTACACTTTCAATGTTAAAGCCGAATGGCACACACAGAGTGCTGCAATATTCGGTCAACTCAGTGGCGATATCCATACAAACCTGTACTGACCTTTTGAGCATATCGTCCGAATTTTTAAATTCTTCTTTCAAACTTTCGGGAATATGTATGCCCAGCCACTCCATGAAGCCCAGCGTTTTTAAAGAGCCACAGGCTGTAAGGGTAAATATGATAGTTGGTGGTTCAATTTGTTTTTCACGACAGGTAAGGCAGAGGTCGTTGATCACTTTTTTTGCGTATTCAACATTAAAAACGCACTGAGATATAAAATACGAAACACCGTGACTCATTTTATCGAGTATGCGTACATCTTCATCTTTTAACACTTCGTGCCTTTCGGGGATGGTAACGGCGCCAATAACTGAATTATTCTTGTGCCTGCTCCATAATTGATAAGCTTCAGGCAAACTGGTTTTTACAGGATAATCAGGTGCGGGTACACCCACAAATACCGGATAGAACTGTTGGTTGGTAAGGTCGTGAAGCCAGGTGGATAACTCTTCGGCGGCAAATTTTCCCGCCGGGCGATAGATGATCTTTGGCAGGTGCAGTTCTCGTAAATATTCGCTGGCAAACTCAAAAGGGTCAAGGGCCTTTAAAAACGGAAAGGGTCTTTCTTCGGAGGTGCGGGCCGATTCGTCCTGCACGTCATAAACTATAAGTGCATCAATATCGAGCGGGATAATGCGGCTGATGGTCCGTTCAGCTATCTGCGGTATCTTTTCGGCTGGTGTTTCTGATTTTGGTGGCGTAATGCCATAAGTTAAAATACCGGACGCGCCGGTTTTGATCTTATTAAGGAACATGCAACAATGATGCTTAAAAAAAATTAAAATTTCAAATAAAACCAGCTAAAATGACTTTAATGAGGCATCAGTATAAACATCGATATTGAACGCTTATTTTGGCTTTGACGGTTGCAAAAGGTCGCAAAACGCCTTTATATTTGTCATGATCAGCCCTTTATCTGTATCTCTAATGCTTTTAGCTTTGTGTGAACATCAAACTAATAATAACCAAAATGAGAAAGATCAGGATCATTGAACATATCTCGCTGGATGGCGTGATGCAGCACGAGAACGACGAACACTTCAACCACAGCGGATGGAGCAACCCATATCGCACTCCGACCGGCTTAGCGGCCGTTGTTGAGGCACACGGCACCAGCTTTGATCTGCTGCTTGGCCGCCGCACTTACGATGCCTGGGCCAATTTCTGGCCAAACGCCGGTGATAACCCGATGGCCAACGGTTTGAATGCTGCAACGAAATACGTGGTGACCCATAGGCCGGAGAGCTTGGAATGGGGCCCGGCGAAAGCTCTGGGTGCGGACATCATTGCCGGTATCCGTGCTATCAAATCAACCGAAGGCCCTGATCTTGTCGTGGGTGGGAGTTCAACGCTGATATCAATATTGCTCGAAGAGGGTCTGGTTGACGAACTTGTACTCATCTCATATCCGCTGTTACTGGGCAGTGGCAAACGCTTTTTTTCGGTAAGCGCTGCCGCGCAGGAACTCGCCTTCGTACGCACATTTACTACGCCCACGGGCGTGGTGATCAACACTTACAAGTATGTTGGGGCGTTGGGTAGGTCCGCCGTCTGAAAAATGGCGTGGTTAACGGCGGAGATGATCTAGCAGTTCCCGGCCATTTCAGATAGGCTTATTCGCAACTCATTTTTCAACATCCTTTATTTGGTATGGCATAGATCACGTTGCCCGAAACAGATAAATTGAAGCCCCTATTATCTATGGAAGGCAGTAAAAGTTTCCATGTTTTGCCCATGTCAGATGACCGGAATATACCATCTGGACGACCACATACTAAATATTTGCCCGCTTGTTTGATCGATGAAACATTCAATAAAGATCGGGAGCGTCCTATTTGGTTGATGAATAAACTATTCCAGGAAGGTTGAAGGTCTTCACCTATTACATTCCAGGTTTTTCCACTATCCAGCGAAATGTGTACGCTGTTAATTTGGGTTATTGTGTTGTAGGTTATAGCAGCAAATCCTCCATCAATACGTTCCACAGCTATGCCGGCGCCACCTTCACTAAGCACCTGGTCCCAGTTTTGACCATTATCGGTCGATCTTAGTATTCCATCCTTATTGGTAGCCAGGATCACACCGTTCAACTCTGTCAATTTCATTGAACCGTCTCCAATATGCACTTGTTCCCAGGTTTTTCCACTGTTAGTGGATCTAAAAAGCATGTTGTTGGAGCTAATGAAAACTGTGCCTCCGGCAGTTTCAAAAACGCTGCGTACTTCTCTCTCTTTAAAATTCTTGTACATCCAATCCATTGTTTTGTCGATACGTACTGCTTGCTCTTGAAAATTTGTGTACATGGGCGACCAATCACTCGTTCCGTTTATTTTTTTTAAAAATTGCCCCCTGAAGTCATATGCAAATATGCCCCCTTTGCCAGGGGCAATGCTACGTTGTTTACCAGGGAAGATCTCTTTTGTCCAAAAATAAGTTGTGGAATTTGGTTCGCTGTGATAAACCCCATTGCCCGCACGTAAATAGAGCCCATGATCATCTGCAAATAGACCATGACCCCAAACACCTTCTTTCCGCAAATTTTCAGGCAGTCCAACGCTAATGTCCTGCCATGTTTGTCCGCCATCAGTAGATCTTAAAACGATGCTTACGGGCTCTGATCTGGTTACCTTAGTTATTTTCTTGCCCGATCCTTTTTCTTTTAGTACAAAAGAATTTAGTAGAAATAATGCCAGGAGGGTAACCGGAACAAATACAAATGATCTTTTCATTTTTTTATATTTAAAGTAAAACATATTGATCAGTTATTAGCGGAAACCAGCAGACAGGTATTACATCTTATTTCTGCGCCGCCAACTTCCTTTAAAGTATCTTAGCGGTCTTTCCATCATAACGATAAACTCCATCAGATGCACCAGCCCAAATACTTCCATCACGAGCTTCTAAGATCCCAAAAAGGCCATTTGTTGCTGACAAAACTTCGGTTATAACGGGCTTTTTATTGTATAAGGACTTTGCATCATAGCGGGAAAGGGCCCAGGCGCCTTCCTGAGGGTTTACTTCACCAGTGGTCCAGATGTTTCCTTTTTTATCTTCAATTATATAACCTACGCCCCTTTGCGCTACTTTTGTAAAGGTTTTACCATCATAACGCAAAAGACCGCTACCTCCATTAAGCCAAATATTGCCTTTTTTATCCCTGATCATGTTACGAACATTTGTAAAGGTTTTGCCGTATTTAGCCGTCAGACTGATATATGTTTTCCCATCATAAATGCAAACATCGCCCCATGTGCCAAACCAAAATTTCCCTTTTTTGTCTTCAATAATGGTATTAACAAGGTTTTTGGTCTGGTTGATCATCCAATAAGCTTCCGGGTTTGAAAACCATTTGTGGTAAAATGATCTGGCAGAATCAGCACGAACAGGCGGTGGCTCCTCGTTCATTTTAAAATTTCTAAATGACTTTCCGTCATAACGGCTCGGTCCTTCTCCAGTTCCGAACCAAATAATACCGGCTTTATCTTCATATATCTTAAAAACAGAGTTACTCGGAAGCCCCTCCATTGTGGTATAATTTTTAAAGGATCTTCCATCGTAATAATAAACACCGGATCCAATAGAAGCTAACCAAAAGTTTCCGCGTTTATCCTCCAAAACGTCCCAAAACCTACGCGCGTTTAACTTGCTTGTAATATTGGTATAAGATCTTCCATCGTAACGGATAATTCCTTCGAGCGCAACGAGCCACATATTTCCCTTTCGGTCTTGCCTGATCGTACGAACGCTGCTGTAGGGCCTGTTAGAGGCAGATACGTTTTTGATCTCAGATCTGATATTTTCTTTTGAGATGAGTGTTTGTTCTTTTCCCTTACAGACCGTGCAAAAAACAAACGTCAGCATCAAAGCATGTACGTATGCATTTTTAATAGTTTTTTCTTTATTTTTCATATCCTGTAAAAATGATGCAGCAAAATTACTTCGATATATTTCAGCGTAGAGAGCTTGGATCGTAAATAAAAATGTAAACTTTGTAAATAAAACGTAAACAGTATGTTTGATAACCTAAACCTACTTTCCGGGACACGCAAATACCTGTACGGGTTGATAATACTTTCCTTTATCTCTGTTATATGCGCAGCCTTCAGTATGATGGGCAGTGATGACCTTGTTACCGCCAGAAGGGAAGTTTTGCTTCGCAAGATCGGAGATGAGCTGCTTTTACAGTCGGGCGACAGTACATCAAGAGTGCTCCCGGTAAAAAAGATCGCCGAAAGTGAATATCAGATAAGTTTTGAGAATAATTTTACCTTTCAGCCGGACTCCTTGGTGAATACTACCAGACGGTTGTTGGCCAAAGACCCCCTCGTACATGATTATGTTGTTAATGTTTTAAAATGCGGTAACGCCGGTGTAGCTTATGGATATGCTATATCAGAAAACAAGAAAGATGATATTATAGCCTGCAGAGGAAGAAGGCAACCCAAAGCATGTTACTTGATCAACATTAAATTTAAACCTACAGGAATAATTACGGCAAAGAATGGATATCTTTTGGGCAGCCTGCCATTTTTAGCATTTGTTGGTTTTATTTTTTTGAGATCTGTTAAACCTCGAAGAACTTTACCTGACGGTCAGTATGCTGGTAGGTTCACTTTAGGCTCGGTGTTGTTTGATGCGAAGGATCGGAAACTCATCATAAACGGAAATACCATAGACCTGACCGGAACGGAAACGCGTTTACTGCGGATCTTTGCGTTGTCGCCTAACCAGACCATAGAGAGAAGCCGGTTGCAAAAAGAGATATGGGAGGATGAAGGTGTTATTGTGGGGCGCAGTTTGGATATGTTCATATCAAAACTTCGAAAAAAATTGGAATTTGATCCGAATATTAAAATTGTTGTTATTCGCGGCAAAGGATATAAGCTTGAGGTTAACTCATAAGAAGCACCATCGCCACCTAAAACAAAAAAGCCCGACACTATCGTATCAGACTTTCATTGTTCGATTCTTTTATAAGTACCCAGGGCGGGAATCGAACCCGCACTCCTTTGACGGGAACAGGATTTTAAGTCCTGCGTGTCTACCAGTTCCACCACCTGGGCAGGCGATCAACCTTAACAATAAATCCCTTCTGGATGGAAGGGATTTGAGCGAAAGACGAGATTCGAACTCGCGACCCCGACCTTGGCAAGGTCGTGCTCTACCAACTGAGCTACTTTCGCATTTTTCCTTTCAACGTTTTGGTTTTTGATACCCTTTTCGTTGTTGGGAGTGCAAATATAGACAGATATGCGTTACCTGCAAACACTTTTTTTAAAAAAAATGAAAGAATATTATAAGTCTCTGAATTTCAAAAGATCAGAAGTGAAAATATTTTTGATCTAAATGGATCTTTGGGCTGGATGTTACGTATAGTTGGAATACTGCTTTAAATTTCTGACCCGCTATCTGTCGTAAATAATGTTTGGTCTTAATGCAGCTAATGATGATCCGTTATTTGCATTTCAGAAGTTGACGGGCGATCATTAATTTAGTGTCGTTTAAAACAGATCAGTAGTATTATTGGTTACATTAGCCTAATGGAAAGAACTGTTCCTATCTTATCATCTAACGAGGCCGACGAAAAACAAGCTATGCTGGCAGCCATCATTGCTACATCCGACGATGCCATCATCAGCAAAACTCTGGAAGGGATGATCACCAGCTGGAACCCCGCCGCCGAACGTATATTTGGGTATACCGAAAAAGAAGCAGTTGGTCAGCATATCTCACTGATCATTCCCCAGGAGCGGATCGATGAAGAAGCGCATATTATTGGAAATATCTCCAAGGGCAATAAAGTGGATCATTTTGAGACGGTTAGGCTGGGCAAGGGAGGAAACTATATCCCGATCTCTGTAACCGTTTCCCCGATCATGGATAGGACCGGGAGGATCATTGGTGCATCTAAAATTGCCCGCGATATCAGCGAACAACAGGCCTCGATCGAGGAAAAAGCCCGGCTATATGAACAATTAAAAGAGCTAAATGATAAAAAGGATGAATTTATCGGCCTGGCCAGTCATGAGCTTCGTACACCCCTCACCAGTATCAACGGGTACCTGCAGATCCTGGCACAACGACTCACCGACGAAAAAGATCAGCAGTTTTTACATAAGGCGCGCCAGCAGGTGCTCAGGCTCAGTTCGCTGGTCAATGATCTGCTGGATGTTTCCAAGATAGGGGCGGGGAAACTACAATTCTCTGTCGATAATTTTAATATCAGGCAGGTAGTTGACGAGGCCGTGGACCTTATATCGCATGCTAACCATAATTACAAGATCACCGTTCATTCTGATGTATCGGAGTTATTAATAAGCGGCGATGCACACCGTATTGAACAGGTGATCATAAATTTGCTCACCAACGCTATCCGTTATTCGCCGGGTAGCCTCTGCGCAGAGGTACACCTGAGTCACATGGCAGGAGAGGTCAAGGTCGGTATAAGAGATCATGGGATAGGTATCCCGGCTGATAAACTAACAGAGATCTTTTCGAGGTTCTATCGGGTCGATAATTCCTTGTCAACCGTTTCGGGGCTAGGTATCGGTCTGTATCTTTCGCACGAGATCATCACCAGGCACCAGGGTAATATATGGGCCGAAAGTGAGTCTGGTAAAGGCAGTACGTTTTGGTTCACCCTGCCTTGCTGAACTGCATTAGCAAGTCTTTTCTTCACAGAGTTCAAGGCTAAGCCTGTTATTCGCCCACGGTGCCCGTTTTAACTTCGCCGGCCCGTTTGTAATTGGCCATGATAACGCCGCTTGGGGTAGCTGTGCTTTCTACAAGTGTGAACGCTGCCGGTATCGCGCTGTCATCAAACAGCTTTTTCCCTTTGCCTAACGTTATCGGGTGAATGTTAAGCCAAAATTCGTCTACCAGGTCATGCTTTAGTAACAGCTGCACAAGTTTGCTGCTCCCCCAAATTTTAAGGTCGGGGCCTTCTGAATTTTTAAGCTTTTCGATGTCGGCCACGCTTGTAAGGAACACGGTATTTTGCCAATCCGACTTTTTTAGTGTATTGGATAATACATATTTTGTTACCTCGTTCACGCCTGGCCAATGCTCTGCATGTAGGGGCCAGTAAGCCGCAAAAATGTCGTATGTTTTTCTGCCCAAAAGCAGATCTGCAGGTGTCAGTTGTTTTTGCATCACCTTGCCGGAGACTTCGTCGCCATAAGGTGCGGTCCAGCCACCGTATTTGAAACCGTCGGATGGATCTTCGTCCGGGCCACCAGGTGCCTGCATTACTCCGTCTAACGTAATAAATGATAAAACGATTATTTTTCTCATAAGATATTTCCTCCCGTTATGGTGCTTTGTTAAACATTTTTCATTTTACGCAGCCATAAATAAA
>JABDFZ010000128.1:0-2032 GCA_013286325.1 Bacteroidota bacterium
AAGTAAGGGTTACGCTCACCTTTGTTTACAACAACCAGGATTGGCAGTTACTGGCTTTTCAGGAAACGTTTATTCCATAAGAATATAAGGTGGTGGTAAAAATCAAGATTCAAGAACCAAGAGTTATCCCGGGATATTAATAGCAGAAGCAATCTAATGCTTTAAATTTCATTTTCCTTTTATCTTGGTTCTTGAATCAATGCTCTTGATTCTTTTCCCCTTTATTTTAAAATGGTATAAAACATAGTCACCGCTGCTGCGCCCATAGCTACAAAGGTTACCCAAAGTATGGTTTTTGAAAGCCAGCCGCTTTTAAATTCGCCCATTATTTTTTCGTCGCCCGAAATTTTTATCACCAAAAACAAAAGTGGAACAGCTGCAACACCATTTAATACTGCTGCGTAAACCAATGCCTTTACCGGGTCTATTCCAATAAAGTTTAATATCAATCCAACAATTGTTGCTGCTATAATAATAGTGTAAAAGCCTTTGGCCTTATTCAGCTTTAAATTTAAGCTTGCCTGCCAGTTAAACGCCTCAGCAACCGAATAAGCCGCTGAACCTGATAACACCGGAATAGCCAGCATTCCCAAACCAATAATGCCGATTGAAAAAATCAGCTTCGATAAGAAACCCGCATGCGGAAAACTATGTACTAGTGGTTCAATGGCTTTTGCTGCATCAGCTGCGGTTTTAACGTCGTGTACCCCGCTATTGTGTAAAACTGTAGCGCCAACCACTATAATGCTCCAGGTAGCAAATTCAGAGAATATCATCCCGAAGGTATTATCCACCCGCATGCGATGAACGCTAATCATACTGACATTGGGTTTACTCCCTGTTAATAAATGTTTTTCTTTATCTTCTTCAACTTCCTGCGATGCTTCCCAGAAAAACATGTATGGTGAAATAGTAGTCCCTAATACCCCTGTTATGATGAAAAAGAAAGCGAACGAAAATTCAAAATGAGGCACTACTGATGCTTTTAAAATTGTAGCCCAGGGCTGGTGCACAATAAACAAAGTTATTGGGTAGGCTAATAAAGTTATAGCCAGCCACTTTAAAATTTTCGAATAAACTTTATAATTGGTAAATACTTCAAGTAATAATATTATAGTAGTAAATACTAAAGTTAATACTATAAACGGGACAGGAACAAGTAGCTGTGCAGCAGCTGCCATGGCGCCCAGGTCGGCGCCAATATTAATAACATTGGCAACAACAACCAGCCCTACAACAGCATATAAAACGCTGCGGCTATACCGCTCCTTAACTATCGAGGTTATACCTTTACCCGTTACTAAGCCAATACGTGCGCAAGCCTCCTGTACTGCGGTCATTAAAGGAAGCATGTATAATGCTGTCCACAGCTGGCCATAACCAAACTGGGCCCCTGTTTGTGAATAAGTAGCTATACCCGACGGGTCATCATCAGCTGCGCCAGTAACAAGGCCTGGCCCCAGGATACGCCAAAAACCTTTTATTTTGGCCGCGGTTTCGGTTCGTCTTTTCATAGTAAATTGTTATAGGTTGAAGTTAAACAGTTTATGCGGTTATTATAAAACTTCTCTTCAAATACTTTTAGTTTAAAAGGATAAAGCTTAAATTCATATTTTAATTAGTAAGAACATTTACTAAACCAATGATTGCTGATACACTGCCTGCTTTGCCCGAAAATATTTTTCAGATAGTATTTGAAAAGTCTCCGGGCTCTTTATTAGTTAAGGCTGATGCACCTTGCTTTACCATAGTTGCAGCCAGCGATTCTTACCTCGAAGTTACATCAAGCACCAGGGAGGCTATTTTAGGGAAAAGTTTCTTTGAAGCATTTCCTGATGATAATGAGTTGATTGACGATAATAGCGCTCGTACCGTATTTACAAAGGTGGTTGAAACCCGGCAAAAAATTGATGTACCAGCTTATCGTTTTGATGTTTATAACCCGGATGCGAAAAACTATGAGATCCGCTATTGGTCGTGTTGTAATACACCCATTACGGATGCAGAAAATAAGGTCGCTTATATATTAAAT
>JABDFZ010000128.1:2042-9164 GCA_013286325.1 Bacteroidota bacterium
GAAGCTATAGAAAATGAAGGGCGTTTGTTATTGGCGACAGAGGCGGCGGCCATGGCTACATGGGATTTGGGCTTAAAAGACCAGTCATTTATTTATTCGCACCGTATGGCCGAAATATTTGGTCATTCACCGGGTACCAAGCTCACACTGAGAGCAGTAAGAAGCCAGATTAGCGCAGACGATATGAAGAATATTGTTATAAAGGCGTTTAACAAGGCATTGATCGACAATAATTATTTATATGAAGTCAGGATTTACTGGCCCGACGGATCTCTCCATTGGATAAAAACACAAGGCATAGTTTTAAGGGATGAAAAAGACCAACCCGTAAAATGCTTGAACGTATTCCAAATGATAAGTTCGACTGGCAACTATTATTGATATTACTGAAAGCAAACGCGATGAGATCAGGAAAAATGATTTTATTGCTATGGCAAGCCATGAACTTAAAACTCCGCTTACCTCTCTTAAGGCTTATCTGCAAATAGTATCAAAAAAGCTGAACCCTTTAAATGATAGTTTTATTACTAATACATTGTTAAAAGCAGGCAACCAGGTAAACAGAATGACAGATCTGATACATGGTTTCCTGGACCTTTCCAAACTTGAATCAGGGAAATTACAACTCAAAATAAAGGAGTTCGACATAAATAAGCTTATTGAGGATACAATTGCGGAAACCAGTGTAATAAGCCCTGGTAATATTATTATCTTTAAGCCTAATGATCCAATAATCGTAAACGCTGATATCGAAAAGATTGGTCAGGTTATTGGTAACTATTTAAGTAATGCCATTAAATATTCTGACAAGGAAAGCATAATAAAGGTGATCAGCAGCAAAGCAAATGGATACGCAAAAGTTTTGGTGATTGACGAAGGCATAGGCATTAAAGCTAAAGACCAGGAAAAACTATTCCAGCGCTTCTACCGTGTTGAGAGTGATAAGATGAAAAATATATCAGGGTTTGGCATAGGGCTTTACCTTGCAAGTGAGATAATACAGCGTCATAAGGGAAAAATAGGGGTAAAGAGTGAGGATGGCAGGGGTTCATCTTTTTACTTTATGTTACCTGTTTAATTACGATCAATCAACTGTTTAAAAATGATATACTATACTCAACTTATTTTTATAAAGAAAGGGCAGGAGCAGGTATTCCACTCGTTCGAAGAAAATGTACTTCCTTTAATTAATAACCATAATGGAGAATTGTTATACCGTATAAGACCCGATGAAAAAAGCTTTATAGAAGGTTCGGGAGAATTACCTTATGAAATTCATCTGGTAACATTTAAAAGCCTGGGCGATTTTGAAGATTACAAAAACAACCCCGAACGCTTAAAATTTATGGAAATGAAAAATGCTTCGGTGGAGAAAATAATCTTGATAGAGGGTAATCAACTTTGATGAATTTAAAAGTCTTGCAGTTAATGTGAATTTTGAATAACGAATACCTAGATACCTCAGTATTCGTTATTCAAGTTTATTTAGCAAAAACCTGCATCATCGGCACTTGGCCCGTAGCTACCCGGTATAGGTACATTTAGCAAACGCAGAAATACACCAAGCTGTGCACGGTGATGCACTATCTGGCAAAAAGTCATGCGGATTATTTCAATTTTTGGCTCCTGGCGGAAAATCTGATCTGCATTGCGTAAGGTCCAGGTTTTAAGTAACTCGGCTTCGTTGGTCTTTTCCAGTTCGGCCCTAGCACCTGCAAGCGATTTTTCAAATAAGGCTAATAATTCAGTTGTATTATTAATTTCATTGGGAACATAAGGGCTGGCAGCAAAATCAAGCCCATCAGTAAGTATGGTCATGTCCACCCATGTTGGCAGCTCGGCAATATGAGCGGCAAGCTGTCTTACGGTCATGCTTTTTTCATGTGGTTGCCAGTCGAACTTATCATTTGGAATACGTTCAAGCATTTTACGGGTTGTCTGGGCTTCCTGCTCCATCTCTTTCAATAACATTGGGATAATTTCCATAGCGTTGTGTTTTAGTGTGTTTTAAATTGTTGTACAAATAAAACACGAGCTAATGACAGCCCTATGTCAACAGGAATTTAGAGGGGCGGATTTTTTGTGAAAGAACCTATAAATCCATAAAATAATGGGTAAGCGATTTAAAATCATCAAACTTTAAATCATAATTATCGGTTGTGCCGAAGCCATAACTAACAAACACAAACGGAACGCCTGCCTGGCGGCTTTCCTCACCGTCACCATGAGTATCGCCAATATAAACTGGGTTTTTAAGTCCATGTTTTTCCATTAGCAATTTAATGTTATGTTGTTTAGGCATAAAGTTAACGCCGTGGGCCAGTTCATCGGTTATATGTTCATCAATTCCGGCCCAGTCAATAAATAAGCGAATAATGCCTTTAGCACAATTGCTTAAAATGAATATAGGATATTTTTCGGCCAGCTGATGCAAACCCTCTCTAACACCGTCATATAAAATGCCGCCCATTTCTGGGAGAATAGTGCGTCGTCGTTCGTTAACAATGGCATATATAGCCTGCCTTTTCTCCTCATTAAAATCAGGCATTATCAAACCGATAACCTTCCTGCCCTCCATACCTACCATTTGTGATAATTGCTCCCGGGTAACAGTATTATCAATGCCCATATCCCTGAAAACAGCATTCCACGATTCGGCATAAGTATCAACTGCGTCCCAAAGGGTTCCATCCATGTCAAATATCAGGCTGTCAGGTTTTTGCATTGTATCGGCTTGTAATTATATGTTTTTGGAATATACGGAAAATACCATTTAAGCGGTTCTGTACTATATGTAAAAAAGCTATTACTTATCTGTCATTGTTTCGCAATCACCCTTTAGAAATCCAATACAAATCATCTGCGATAAAAATCAAGAGCTAATTCCATTATTTCGCTGATTATATCCATCGGGAGGTCTTGTTTTGCATCGAGTGGCAATATTTTCATTCTCGATCGTTTTTCAATTATTAATAACGGGTGATCGAGTTTTCTCCCCTCCACAACACCGATATAAGGCTGGTGTGTTTTTTTGTTAACCCATAGGTAGCAAAACATTTTACCATTGTAGCAATAGAAGGGCATCCTGTATTTCCATGCCTCGGTTATGTTTTTATCGTAATTGAGTATAAGCTCCCGTAAAAAAAGAAGACAGCTTTTTGTCGGCTCATTTTGGTTTAAAAACCAATTGTCAATGTCGCGGAGCATTACGTGGTTCATAGTTGATTGTCAGTAGAAAGAAGGAATGATCCATGAACTGAGCCTAACTTGCCACCATCACCTCTTTATCAAAATTTTCCATTACCAGTATGGCCGCACCGATCAATTCTGCATCAAAACCAAGTTCAGATACCAGTAACTCTGTACCACCTGAAAGGCGCGGGATGCAGTATTTATGTAATGCCTGCTGAATAGGGGCCAATAGAATTTTGCCAACTTTTGCCCCGCGTCCACTTAGTACTATGGCTTGCGGGTTCATAATATGGATTAATATGGCCAATGCTTTCCCTATTTTATATCCCGAATCTGAGAATAGTTCAATAGCAAATTGGTCGCCGTTATTGGCGGCTACCATTATAGCATCGCCCATTTGTTTACTGTGCGCATCATCAATTTGTTTAAGGCTGGTAATACGTCCTTGTTCAATGCCTTCAATTGCTTTTGTTGATACCACCAGCATTGATGCTTCTGCCTCAAGGCAACCACGTTTACCACAATCACACAGGGCGCCATCTTCTGAGAGCGGGATGTGGCTAAACTCCCCGGCAAATCCATTTCTCCCCCTAAAGATCTCGCCATTTACTATCATACCCAGGCCAATTCCCCAGCCAAGGTTTATCACCATAACTTCTTTTTGCCATTTAGCTATCCCGAATTTTTGTTCGGCAAGTGCAATCAGGCTCGAGTCGTTATCAATATAGGTTGGTAAACCGGTTTTATCCGAAAGATATTGGGTTAAACTTATATCCTCTGTCTTAAGATACGTGTAATTTATTCCTTTTGCTGGGTCGATAAAACCTGGCATTCCTATCCCTATCCCGGTAATTTTTTCTTTCAGTACTCCGCAATTGTCAATGTACCGGTTAATGTTGTTAACGAGTGTATCCAAAGCATTGTCGTTGCCGATAAGCTTTAGCTCAAACATCATCATTTCAGACACAGGCTGATTTCGCAGGTCAACCAATTGGATGCGGGTAGAAAGCTGATCCATAGCTATAGCCAGAATGTACATAGCATCCGGATTAATAGCATACATTAACGGACGCCGCCCACCACTCGATGGCGCATAGCCTTGTTCAATTACATAGCCTTTTTCAATTAATTCGTTAAGTGCTTTGGCTATAGATGGAATACTTTTATCAAATAACTCACTCAACTCGGCACATGACATTGCCTTATCGAAATAAAGGCATTTAGTTATCATGTGCTTTAGCTGCATGCCTTTCACACTTTTGTTTTTAAGTTCCATTCAATAATAAAGGTTGTCGTGGATCAGTGCCGCAATAGCAGCGGATTTATTAATCTTCTAAAATAGGGAAAATGCGGAAACATACAATGGATAAATACCTTAATTAACCTTCGTCCACAATTTCAATTACCCGCCCCACCTGGCCATCTTCCAATCGCACTTTTATGCCACGTGAATGATACGCCGAACTGGTAAGCAGGTCTTTAACAATACCCCTTGTTCTTTTACCTGAACGCTGATCTTTTTTAAGGATAATATCAACTTCAAGGCCGGGGTAAATATCGCTTCTGTTTTGTCCGTTCATTTTTTTAGGATTACACCGATTTTGAGAAGATTACACTGATTTCAATAGATTTCATTGATTAGGAAACTAAATTTTCAATCGCCTTTTCCACCTTAGCAAAATCAAAATTGCTGATCAATTTATCAAAAGCAGCTGTTATATGCTCATTACCTAAATTGCCAATACTGCCTTCGTGCGTATGATTTACCTGTTTATCCGGATTAAAATCACCCTTTTCAATTGCCAGGCCAACCTGTTTGTAGGCATCACGGAACGGTGTCCCGTTCAATACCATCCTGTTAACTTCTTCAACACTGAACAGGTAGGCGTATTTAGGATCACTAAGTATATCTGTATTTACAGTAATATTCTGGAGCATAAATGTTGCCATGTGCAGGCAGTTCTTCAAGTCAGTAAATGCAGGGAACAACAGTTCTTTTAGCAATTGTAATTCACGATGGTAGCCTGATGGTAGATTTGTAGTCATCATGGCTACATCATTTGGTAAAGCTTGCAGTCGGTTGCATTTGCCGCGCATAATTTCCCAAACGTCAGGGTTCTTTTTATGCGGCATAATGCTGCTGCCGGTTGTGAGCGTATCTGGATAGCTTACAAAAGCAAAATTCTGACTTAAATACAAGGCCTGGTCCATCGCCATTTTTGCCAGTGTGGCCGCTATGGACGACAAAGCCTGGGCAATCACCCGTTCTGTTTTTCCGCGACCCATTTGTGCATAAACTACGTTATAATTCAGGCTATCGAACCCTAAAAGCTGTGTTGTTAAGGTGCGGTTTAATGGGAACGATGAGCCATAACCGGCTGCCGAACCCAGTGGATTTTTATTGGTGATCTTATAAGCTGCCAAAATCATTTCCATATCATCAGCCAGGCTTTCAGCATAAGCGCCAAACCACAGGCCGAATGATGATGGCATAGCCACCTGTAAATGGGTATAGCCAGGCAATAAAACATCTTTATGTTTTTCGCTTAGCTCAATCAGTAGCCTGAAAAGCCTTTCTGTTTCCTCAACCACATCCTGTAGTTCATGCCTGAAAAACAGCTTAAGGTCAACCAGTACCTGATCGTTACGGGAGCGTCCGCTGTGGATCTTCTTGCCTGCATCGCCAATGCGATGAGTTAGCAGTAGCTCAACCTGCGAATGTACATCTTCAACACCTTCTTCAATACTGAAATCGCCGGATTGAATATTTTTATAAATGGCTTTTAACTCCTTTTGTACCAGTTGCAGGTCATCCTCGCTCATTAAGCCTATGCTTTGCAGCATTTGAGTATGGGCAAGTGAACCTAACACATCAAAGGCTGCCATTTGCTCATCAAATTCACGGTCGCGGCCAACGGTGAAGTTTTCGACTAATTCGTTAACGGTAATGGATTTCTGCCAGATTTTACTCATTGGATTTAAGATTTACGATTTAAGATTTACGATTTAAAAGTTCGTAAATCATTTTCCGCGCAATGTATTTATTGCAGCAACAATAATAGAAAGAAGTTCGTTCCCTTCCTTATAAATTGGGACAATTTTTTCCCTTAGCTCCGGATTCAATTCACCTAATAATTCTAAAAAGAATAAGGTTTCATCTAATTCTTCTTCGACAATCTTTAATTTATTAATAAAGTCATTTTTTGATTTTGCTCTGCACGCTGCGCGATAATTCGCACCGGTTGAACTCGCACTTCTGTTTAGCTGATCTGAGTAATTTTTGTTAACGATATTATAAGGAAGGCTAAGTACTAACCGTGCATTTACCAGTGCATAATCTTTTGTTCTTTGTTTAAGTTCCTCTTTTGTCACGATAATTTATTTAGGTGCGGCCTCTAAAATTAAACAATCAGAAACAAAATCGTAACTCGTAAATCTAAAATCGTAAATCAGCAAATGCTTTCCAGCATTTTAATATACAATTCAATTCCCTCTCTTATCTCATCAACATAAACAAATTCATTCGCAGTGTGCGAACGTGCTGAGTCACCAGGGCCAACTTTAAGAGATGGAATATCAAGTAACGACTGATCAGACGTGGTCGGTGAGCCATAAGTTGTACGTCCCAATGCTATACCAGCCTGTACTATAGGGTGTTCTTTATCGATCTTTGATGGCTTAAGGCGGATAGAGCGCGGGGTTACATCGCAGCTTACATGCTGGCGTATGATCTCCAATACCTCCTCATTACGATAAGCATCCGTTACCCTTACATCAACCGTAAAAGTGCAGCTTGCCGGTACAACATTATGTTGTGAGCCTGCATTAATAATGGTAACCGACATCTTTATCGGCCCGAAAACTTCCGACTCTTTAGGAAAACGGTAATTACGGAACCATTCAATGTCAGCCAAAGCTTTATAAATGGCG
>JABDFZ010000129.1 GCA_013286325.1 Bacteroidota bacterium
TAAATCGCCTGCCCCCTCAATATAACCAATCTTTTTACCGGCAAGTTTCAAATTAAGGTTGAGCAATTTAGCCTCTGCAGGTGGAAATAAAGTAATTACAGGTATATGGTCGTAATTAATTTCCTTTATTCCAAGGTTGTACGCAGTTTGGTCATGATCAACCGTTATTTCAGCTTTAACGTTACCATTTTTTGTTTGATCATCTAATGGGGTTATAATGAATTTTTCTGTCCATTCATCTCCCTTGTTTTTATTACGAAAGCTAATGGTTTCAGGATCAGTCTTCCATCCTTTTGGTAAGTTCAGGCGAATAGCGCCTGTGGCTACATTTTTAAAAGCCTTAAGCCTTACCTGCAAACTTTGAGGCACTTTAGTATCAAAAACATAAACCGGGCTGGCAATATTAACAGAAACAGGGGGAGCTATAGCCAATGGCTGATAAACCTCTCCCCTTACAGGGTCAACGTATTTATATACAAGCCTCCGCTCATAATGGATAGGCTTGCCTTCAATTATAAACTCAAAATCAACCTTTGGCAGATCAGGGTTTTCAGGGTTACTAACAGATAATTGATCAGGAATATTGTAAGATCCTTGAGTATGTTCAGTGGCAAGCCAGTAAGGTTGTGTAATTTTTGATGCTGCCGAAACCGTATTAAATGTTTGCAGCTGGTTTGCCGGGATAACCTGGCTGTCAAAACTTTTGCTGATGTTACCGATACTGATGGTATTCAGCTTCACCTTATTACTATAACGGTTAAGCACCTGCGAGCGGATCTTCATGCTATCTCCCAAACCATACGAAGGTTCGGCGGTATAGCTTTCAAACCATAAGCCAGCACAGGCAGCTATCAGGTTATCCAGTTCTTTAGCCTTTTGTGTACGCCAGTAAACGTCCGAAATTTTCTCAATCCTGCCAAGCAGTTTTACCAATGCAGGGACAGACAGTTCCGGATTATCAGCATCAAAGCTTTTATGGATAATATTGATCCCGGCAGATATAGCATCGCCATCCTTAACCCGTTTCCATGAAGTATTTACACCATCGAAAAGATCATTCTGCGGCGCATCACCCAAAATAGTCTTAAAATATTCAAACGATTCGCCACGCTGCCTTGCCGAACCAAAACCCTGTGTTTTATGGTTCGAGCGGCTTTCGGCAGCAAGCTCGCCATAGCCTTTACCAAGAGTAGAGTTGTAAACACCAACATCAATTTTAAACTGGTCGGCGCTGGTAGTATTTGTACTGCTAAAATTAAAGGTATTCCAAAGCAGGCGTTTTGCCTGCCATGGCTGTACATATTGCAATTGCTCTGGGAAACGTTTTGGATCGGCGGCTGCTGTAAAAGCTTCCTGCGCCAGTATAGCCGAAGATGTGTGATGCCCATGTCCGCCCTCGCCGGTTGTCGGGAACCTGCATATAATTACATCTGGCCTGAACTTGCGGATCACCCAAACTACATCACTCAAAACCTTTTCCTTATCCCATATTTTTAATGTTTCGTCCGGGCCTTTCGAAAAGCCAAAATCGTTTGCCCGTGTAAAAAATTGTTCAGCACCGTCAACTCTCCTCGCCGCTAAAAGCTCCTGCGTACGGATTAAGCCCAAAAGCTCGCTTTGTTCATTACCAAGCAGGTTTTGCCCCCCGTCGCCGCGTGTCATTGACAGGTAGCCCGTGCGGTAATGTTTCTCCTGTGCCAGGTAAGCCAGCAAACGCGTATTCTCATCATCCGGGTGGGCGGCTACGTAAAGCACACTACCAAGTACATCCAGTTTTTTAAAATTCTGTTGAATAGAAGCTATATCAGTAGGCGGGGCTGTTTGTGCAAAGGAAAAAGAAGCAACAAGTAAAAATGCTGCAATGAGTTTAATGCGGTTCATACAAGCAAATATATTGAAAGATAAATAGCATAATTAATGTGTATCAATAATTTAACAATATGGCGTTCTGCTGATAATTTCAGGATTAATGAAAGATCAGGACTAAAATATTTCACCTTTCCACCCCTGCCGGTATTTCCTCTAAATAAGGCTGTAATGAAATACAATCTTTTTAAAACAATGCATAATCTTCATTTGTTAATCGATTGATTAATTTTTAATTCCTGATTATCAGCTATTTATATAAACATTGCAAAAGGATGACTATATCAATCAATCGCTTGATTAATTTTGTTCTGTTGAAATTATGGAAAAAGAGAAGATAGATAAAAAAGACCACATACTTGATGTTGCTGAAAAGGTTTTTTCAGAACACGGGTTCGATGGCGCTTCTACCCGGATGATATCCGGTGAGGCCAATGTTAACATGGCAATGCTCAACTATTATTTTGGTTCAAAAGAAGGTTTGTTTATTGCCGTTGTTGAACGTAAAATAACTTCCTTTCAGGATATTTTGATAAACCTGGGCAGTACCGGGATGAGCCCATGGGATAAAATAGAACAGTATATAGAAATATATGGAGATAAAGTAGTGAATAACAATTGTTTCCAAAAACTATTGTACCGTGAATTGGGCATAACCCGGCGGACAGAGCTTTCGGATAAGCTTCGCAGTATTTTAATGATAAATGTGGGTGAGCTTACCAAAATCCTGGATGAAGGTGTTAGGTTGGGGCAATTTAGCGCTGATATTGATGTGGCAATGGTGATGGCAACGCTCTACGGAACAAAAAACTATATAATAAACACGCCGCTTATGGCAAGCACTATGCTGGGTTTTGATGTGCAGGATGATAAAATGATGGAAGAAAAGCTAAAGCCCCGGATAAAAATTTACATGAAGAGACTTTTAAAAGCTTACTTAATGACTGACAATGATAACACAAAATAACAACACCGACCTACACCCTTTAAAAAGCACGTTGAAAAACTTCGTGCGAATCCTTATCCCGGCTATACTGTTAACGTTATTGCTTGGCGTGGCAGCAAAAGCTCAGGACCGTACCATCACTCTTGATGAAGCCATTAAGCTCGGGCTTGATAACAGCAAGGTTTTAAAGCTGTCGAAATCAAAAATCGATCAGGCAGTATCTGAATATAATCAGGCGCTTGATGGGGCAAAACCTACAGGTAAAGCAAGTTTTGGATATGACCGTGCCGAGATACCTGCCAACAGGCTTGACCTTGGGCCAACAAGCCTTTCATTACCAAAAAATGCTGACGCATGGCTGGGAACATTATCATTAACCGAAGTGATATTTGGCGGCAATAAATTAAAATACGCTAAACAATCAACTGAGCTGTTAACCCAGGTTGCACGCCTGGATGCAGATAATGATAAAGATGCTATTACATACGATATTATTAACTCATACTATAACCTTTATAAGGTTTTACAAAGCAAAAAGGTAGTTGAGCAAAATTTAAGCTCGATTGATAAGCAGATCAAACAATCACAACGTTTTTTTGATCAGGGGCTTGTTACCAAAAATGATGTATTGCGTTTCCAATTGCAAAGATCAAATATCGAATTAAACGGTATCGATCTGGAAACCAATCGTAAGATCATCAACTATAATCTCGATATCTTGTTAGGTTTACCCGAGACTACTCAGCTTGCTATAGCACAGATAAATGAAGCCGACAGACAGGTTGGCCCGCTTACAAACTACATTGATACTGCATTGAGCACCCGCATAGAAGTTAAGCAGCTCGATCTGCGTACCCGTGTTGCCGAAACAAGCATCAAAAATGTTCAGGCTAATACCCTGCCAACACTTGCAGCATCGGGCAGTGCATATTATGTTGATGTATCGGCAAACCCGATACCTAAAAGCGGAACTTATATCACACCCATATCTGTTGGTTTAAGCCTTTCGTGGAACTTCTCATCACTTTGGAATAACAAAAACAAAGTAGCTGAGGCTAAAATCCAGCGAGAAGAAGTGATAATCAACAAAAACATCGAGCTCGATAATGTTAAGAAAGAAGTTAACCAAAACTATCAGAGCTATACAATGGCTCTGGATAAAATAAAGCTTTTACAAACATCAATTGAACAAGCTGGCGAGAACAATAAAATACTCGAATCGAAATATCAGAGTAACATAGCATCGGCAACAGACCGGGCAGATGCCGAAACACTGCTATACCAGGCACAAATAAACCTCGAATTAGCAAAAGCTGATGCTGGTTTAGCTTATTACACCCTAATTAAATCAACCGGAAAACTCAATAAATAATACACTTAATCCTAACAATTACATAAAATGGCACAAGAAGCACAAGAAAACGGAACCAAAAAGAAACCCAACAGAGTACTTCCAATTATATTGGGAACAATACTTTTAGCCGGTATCATTTTCGGGATTAAAGAATATATATACTACGGAAAACACGTAGATACAGATGACGCACAAATTGATGGTAACATTAGCCCTGTTGTGGCCCGCGTTGGCGGATATGTTGACAGCATTTATTTTGAAGAAAATACACATGTGAACAGAGACCAGGTATTGGTAAAAATTGATGACCGCGACTATAAAGTTAAACTTGAGCAGGCAGAAGCCGCTGTAACCGGCGCCAGCGCTAATATCAATGTAGGTCAGTCCCAGATTTTTGCAAACGCTGCAAATTCATCAAGTGCAAAGGCACAGGTTGAATCGGCAGCTGCAAGATTAGACAAAACCAATAAAGATTATCAGCGTTATGCTAACCTTGTTAAAGACGGGTCAATAACCCAGCAACAGTTTGACCAGGCAAAGGCCGACCTGGAGGTTGCCCAGGCTAATTACAGAGCTTCACAAGACCAGTATAAAGCAGCCCAGGAACAGGTTGGTGCTACAAAAAACCAGCTTAATGTTACCCACACTGGTGTTAGCCAAAGGCAGGTTGATGTTGATTATGCAAAGCTGCAATTAACTTATACTGTTGTTAAGTCGCCGGCAAGTGGTATAACATCTAAAAAGAATGTACAGGTTGGCCAATTGGTACAGGCAGGACAAACCTTATTTTCAATAGTTAACGATAATAGCATATACATTACCGCCAATTTTAAAGAAACTCAGCTTGATAAGATCCGCGACGGCCAGAAAGTAAATATTGAAGTTGATGCCTATCCTGATTTAAAATTACAGGGAAGCGTTTACAATTTTTCACCCGCAACCGGAGCTAAATTCTCTTTATTGCCACCGGATAATGCTACAGGTAACTATGTGAAAGTAGTGCAGCGTATCCCGGTTAAAATAAAGATAAATGGATCGAAAGAAGACATAGATAAGCTGCGCCCGGGTATGAGCGTGAGTGTTTCTGTGATAGTTAAAGAGTAAATAAGAATATCGAATAATGAATGCCGGACATCAAACGCCGAAGTTTAAAACTTCATCATTCGGTATTCAATATTCAGTGTTCGATATTAATTCCGATCCATGTTTATAATTAATTAAATAATATACTAATACAATGGCTGAAACCGGCTTTAAAAAATGGATCATTACCATTACGGTGATCGTGGCTTCGTTACTGGAGCTTATTGATACCACTATTGTGAATGTGTCTTTGCCTGTTATCCAGGGAAACCTTGGCGCTACACTTGAAGATGTAGCCTGGGTGGTTACAGGTTATGCAGTTGCAAACGTAATTGTACTGCCAATGTCGGGCTGGCTGGGAAGCCGGTTCGGGCGTAAACAATATTTTATCACATCTATTATTGTATTCACCATTGCTTCCTTTTTATGCGGTAATGCCACCAGTCTTAATGAGCTGGTGATCTTCCGGATAATACAGGGAATTGCAGGCGGTGGGTTAATATCTACCTCGCAGGCTATACTTGTTGAAACCTGGCCGCGCGAACAAATTGGAACCGCTACCGCATTGTTTGGTTTAGGTGCGGTTGTAGGGCCTACAGTAGGGCCAACAATAGGCGGTTATATTACCGACCACTCTTCGTGGAGGTGGATATTTTATGTAAACATCCCTGTTGGGGCTATTGCGGCTTTCTGTGCCTACACATTTGTTCGGGAAACACCAAAGGAGGGTCAGGGAAAACCGGTAGACTGGTGGGGTATCATCCTGCTGGCTATTGCGGTTGGCAGCTTGCAAACTATCCTTGAAAAAGGAGAGTCGGAAGACTGGTTTGCTAAAACCTATATCCTGGTGCTTACCGTTACAGCGATACTCGGAACCATATGTTTTATATGGCGCGAGCTTAGTATTGAGTTCCCGATAGTGAATTTCGGCATTTTGCGACATCGAAGTTTCTCAGTAGGTATGTTTACATCATTTGTATTGGGTTTTGGCTTATATGGATCGGTATTCGTATTTCCGGTGTTCTGTCAAAACCTGCTTGGCTTCACAGCACAGCAAACTGGTGAATTGTTATTCCCGGGTGGGTTGTGTACCATTATAATGATGCCATTCATTGGGAAAATGTTGAATGGTGGCATTCCAGCGCAATTTATGGCTACTGCCGGAATGTTTTTGTTCTTCGTGTTCACCACAATGCTGAGCAACTCCACTCTTAGCACCGGACAGGGCGATGTATTGATCCCGCTGCTGATAAGAGGTGTAGGTATGGCATTGCTGTTTGTTCCGCTTACCACATTGGCTATAGCAGACCTTAAAGGCCCGGAACTTGGCCAGGGTACAGGCTTAAATAATATGATGCGTCAGTTAGGTGGTTCATTTGGTATAGCAGTATTAACTACTATTATTCATATCCGTTCAGGTTTTCACCGCAGCAATCTTTTAAGTAATATTAATGACTATAACCCGGCATTTACTCAGCGTCTTAATTTGTTAACGCAAGGTTTTATGGCAAAAGGAAAATCATTGCTCGATGCCACGCACATGGCCTATGCGGCCATTGAAGGCGCGGTAACAAAGCAAACGCTGTTATTAACCTACGATGATGCTTATTGGATCTCAGGCCTTGTAATGCTTTTCTCAATACCACTGCTTTATTTGCAGCCATTTAAAAAATCTGTTAAATTGCCTGCAGACGCCCACTAAAAAATAAAAAGCCGTTCATATTGCGATGAACGGCTTTCCCCAAAAAACTACAATTAAAATTTTATTAGCACCCCGGAAACAAATTATACGTTTGGAGCCGGGATTTATTTAATCTAGGCTATAAATATACACGCTTTTACCTGAAAAACGCAAATTTTATTAGCGTTTCAAATACGATTTATGAAAAATAAATGAAATTTTAACACAAGCATAATTTACGCAGAAGAATTTTCAAATGGCAAAAAGAGGCATACAAGCAAAAGAATAGCCTTTTTTGATCAATTTTATCTCTATTTATGGCTAAAAAAAGGCACCTAAATTAATTTTTTTAAAAACACCTTGCGTAAAACAAAAAGGTGCGTATATTTGCCATCCCAAACGGAGTGGTAGTTCAGCTGGTTAGAATACATGCCTGTCACGCATGGGGTCGCGGGTTCGAGTCCCGTCCATTCCGCATCAAAACAAAATAGGCCGCTAAAATATTGATTTTTAGCGGCCTATTTCATGAAAGAAAATATCGCACTATTTTCTTAACTTTTCAAATGTTCCTTTCTTAACTGCTGTTTAATCGCTTCCTGCATTTCATTTCCACCCTCAGCCACCATTTTGGCATGCCGGTTTACTTCAATATCAATTGGCATGTATTTGAAACTCCATACAACCACTTGGGTAAGGATAGGTAAAAGATCAATGCCTTTTTGAGTAAGGCTGTAAATGATCTTTTGTTTATGTTCAGGATCGCCTTCTTTAGTGATTATCCCTTCCCGTTCAAGCATAGCAAGCCTGTCGGTTAAAATGTTAGATGCGATTTTTTCATCAGATTGAAGTAATTCCCTGAAATGTCGTTTTCCCTCGAACATTATTCCCCTGATGATGATTAAGCTCCACTTATCTCCAAAAACCTCCAGGCCTAAGTTTATGGCACAATATGATCTATGATTTTCCATATAATATTTTTTGCAACCAGTTGCATTTTACAATTAAACATTTATATTTGCAACCGGTTGCATTTTAAAAGCATGCAAATATACTATATCTGGTAAACAAATGGAAATTAACCACATGAAAAAAAGAACTAAGCGTTATCGCCATCTCTTTGCCAGGGATTATCCGTCCGGGTATGTTCATATAGTGCTTAATCAAAAGGTAATCAGTCTTTTGAAGAATTTTAAAACTTAAAATTTATGATATTAAAAAACAAAAATGCAGTTATTTATGGGGCTGGCGGTGCCATTGGCAGTGCTGTGGCCCGTGCGTTTGCCCGTGAGGGTGCTAAAGTATTCCTGACAGGGCATTCTCTCAATTCATTAGAGATAGTGGCAGAAGCCATTACAATGGAAGGCGGATTGGTTGAAGTGGATGTAGTTGATGCCACAAGCGAGCATGACGTAAACAAACACTTTAGACGAATGCTGGAGAAAGTGGGTAAAATAGACATTTCTTTCAATGCGATCAGTACCCCTCAAACCGGTGTACAGGGGATCCCACTACTTAAGTTATCTCCCGAAGCCTTTACTTTCCCAATCAATCTGTACGCAAATTCACATTTCATAACTGCGAGAGCAGCCGGTGAGCATATGGTTGAGAATGGCTCGGGTGTCATCATTACCCTTACCGCAACACCATCAAGGAAGGCAGCGCCGTTGGTGGGCGGTATGTCCGGGGCATGGTCGGTAATTGAAGCTTTAACACGTTCCCTGGCGGTAGAACTCGGTACTTATGGTGTGAGGGTAGTTTGCCTCCGACCGGACGGAATCCCGGAAACGGATACGATTACTGAAGTCTTCGGTCTCCACGCCCAGGCCTATGGTATGCCATCGAATAAAGAGTTTCAATCGCTAATGGAAAGCATGGCCGTATTGAAGCGATTACCAAACCTGACCGAGGTTGCTAATACTGCGGTTTTTATAGCCTCCGACCAGGCGAGTGCAATTACAGGTACTGTGATTAATCTTTCCTGCGGATCAATCGTTGATTAGCGTTAACAAATAAGTTTTTAAACATAAATATCCTAAATATGGAAAATCTATTAGATTTTGTGATTGAAGGTCATGGGGGCCTGGACCGCTGGAAAAAATATCGTACCCTGTCGG
>JABDFZ010000130.1 GCA_013286325.1 Bacteroidota bacterium
AATATTTTAATTTTTAGGTGATTGTAAACTAATTATCCACTTAAGCATTTCATCCATTACCGTAGTGTTCAAAGAGTAATAAATAAACTGTCCTCCTTTGGCCGATACCACTAACCCAGCCTGCCTTAACAGATCGAGGTGGTGCGAAATACTTGGTTTTGAAATATTAAACTGATCCGCTATTTCCCCGGCCGTAAGGTCTTTAACCTTCAGTAATTCAAGGATCTCTCTCCTTGTGGGGTCATTAAGTGCTTTGAAGAGCGCGTTCAAGCGGGCTATATTTATATATTTAGACAAATGTCTAAATACTTTTCGGGATATGCAAGTATTTCTTTGCATGAACCGAAAGGCACTGAAATCTGAAATATTTATAAATAAAAAATCCCCGCAGGGAGGCCTGCGGGGCGAAATGCGGTGGTGCCCCTACCTATATCCGCTTTTCTTATTTTATTGCGCTTACACGTCAGGATTTGTTTAGTCTTTCACCCTGGTATCTGTAGCTTTCCAGTTCACTTCCCAGGTTTTGCCGCCATCATCAGAAAAAGACTGTTCAAATTTCCACAGATCTTTTGTAACCATTGTTATAACAAACTTTACAAAAATAGCCCTGCCTTTGTATGTTTCCTGGTCATAAAATTCACCGCGCCCGTTTTGGAAACTTCCTACGGTTGGCTGGGCTATTGTACCGCCATTGCTGTTTGCAAAATTGAGGCTCCACTGTTTGCTTTCAGGGTTATATAAACGAAGGTTTAAGCCCTGGAAATGACCTGTTGGGCCATCTGCTTCAAGCTCAACCATATTAGCTTTGCCATCCCAAATTTTATGTACTATTGTTGTACCGGTATATGATATCCATGTTGTTGACCCGGTTAAAGGTCCTTTCAGGCGTTCAAGCTGTGTTTTCCAGGTACCTATTTCGAGGTCAAAATCGTGACTGCCATCGCGTTCGGCTACGGTCTGTCCAAATACATTTAAACCTGACAGGCAAACTATGCACACACAAACTGCTTTGTATATTGCTTTCATATAATTGCTTTTATTGTTATAATCCTATTCAAAAGTATTTACAAACCGGCCCGGGCAAAAGAGCCATTTTAATAAAATAAACAGGGCCACTTTATTTGATAGTTAAAGGCGTTAATGCGGCAAACATGGTTTTGCTGCTAAAAGTCACATGATTTTTTTGTTACCTGCTCTTTAATTTCTCCAAAAATTCGTTTCTTGTAGCTAATAATCAAAACACTATCATGCAAAGAAGAAATTTCCTGAAAACCAGTTCATTGGCGGGTTTAACTTTAACCACGCTTGCATCAAGTTCCTGTAGTTTAGTATCCTCTAAAAAAGAAACAACCGGAGAAAAAACTGATGATTTTGCTTTAAATGAAGTAACTATTGATGTTTTGCAGCAAAAGATGAAGAGCAAGGAATATACCTCGCGTTCCATTACCGAAATGTATTTGAAGAGGATAGATGAAATTGATAAAAACGGCCCTAAACTAAATGCAGTAATTGAAATAAATAAAGATGCCCTCAATATGGCCGACGCCATGGACAAGGAGCGAGCTGCCGGGAAGGTTCGCGGGCCATTGCATGGTATTCCTGTTTTGATAAAAGACAACATAAATACCGGCGATAATATGCATACTACCGCTGGGGCCTTAGCAATTGCTGACAATTACGCCAAGCAGGATGCATTTATAATACACAAACTAAGGCAAGCAGGCGCGATACTGCTTGGTAAAACCAATTTGAGCGAGTGGGCCAATTTCAGGAGCACACACTCTACCAGCGCGTGGAGCAGCAGGGGCGGCCAAACCAAATGTCCTTATATTTTAGACCGCAACCCAAGCGGGTCGAGTGCGGGATCAGGGTCGGCCGCGTCAGCTAATTTATGCGCAATTGCCATAGGCACAGAGACCGATGGGTCAATTGTTTCGCCATCATCAGTAAATGGGTTGGTTGGCATTAAGCCTACTGTTGGTTTATGGAGCAGATCGGGTATTATCCCAATATCAAAAACACAGGATACTGCCGGGCCAATGGCCCGTACAGTAAAAGATGCCGCTATTTTATTGGGAGCATTAGCAGGAGAAGATCCCCAGGATATTTATACCCTAAACAGCAAAGGCAAAGTTGAAGCTGATTATACTAAATTTTTAGATGCCGAAGGCTTAAAAGGAAAACGTATAGGCATTGAAAAAGATGGCATGAAAGTTAGCCCTGCAATGGATGCCATCTTTCAGCAGGCTATTGATATTTTAAAAAGCAAAGGCGCAACAATTGTTGAGGTTGAGCTTTACAAGCAATTAAAACCCATAGGCCAATCTGAATTTACTGTGTTACTATATGAGTTTAAAGATGGTTTGAATAAATATTTAAGTGAAGCGAATTCGAAAATAAAATCACTTACTGAGGTAATTGCCTTTAACAAAAATAATGAAGCCAAAGCAATGCCGTTTTTTAAACAGGAGACCCTTGAGCTGGCGGATAAAAAGGGCGGACTTGATGAAAAAGAATACCAGGACGCCATAAAAAAGACATCAGGCATTACCCGTGAAGCTATTGATACTATATTAAAGCAAAACAACCTTGATGCTATTGCCGCGCCAACCAATGGGTTTGCCATTTGTATTGATCTGCTAAATGGCGATTATGATAATGGTTTCTCTTTTTCGGGGCCCGCTGCTATGGCAGGTTATCCGCACATTACAGTGCCTATGGGTTACGCCCATGGGTTGCCTGTTGGGATTTCCTTTATCAGCACTGCTTACAAGGAAGGTGACATTATTAAATTGGGATACGCCTATGAGCAGGCATCTAAAAAAAGAGTGCCCCCTGCATTTAAGGAGGTAATTGCTTAATGGATGGAGCGGGATTAGTTTGATTAAGTAAATGATTTATCAATTAATGATTTAATCAACTTATTGCTATTTTAGCCCAGCTTAAGCCGAAAGATAAAACAATTGTTTCTGGCTATGAACCATCAATTATTAACAACGAACTAAATGGAATTTGGCCGCGTAACACCCGGAGAGTTAGCTGAAGTGGATTTTACACTTCCTCCTGATCCTGAGTTAACTATTAAAACGCTGACATCAGCCAAAGGCGATCATCCTTTTGAAGTTCGTGTTGGTTGTGCCAAATGGGGCCGCAAGGAATGGTTGGGTAAAATATATCCGCCTAAAACTAAAGATGCCAATTTTTTGGATGAGTATGTAAAGCATTTTGATTGTATTGAGCTAAATGCCACATTTTATAACGTTTATCCACCCGAAACCATTGCTAAATGGAAGGATAAGGCAGCTCCGAATCCCGATTTTAAGTTTTGCCCAAAGTTTTCGCAAAGTATCAGTCATATCCGCCGTTTAAAAAATGCGGAAGAAATGACCACAAAATACTATGAAGGCATCATGACCTTTGGCGATAAGCTCGGCCCTTTGTTTTTGCAGGTTGGTGATAATTTTACCCCTAAAAGCTTACCCGATTTAAAAGCATATCTGGAACAATTACCAAAGGATGTTCCGGTGTTTTTGGAGTTGCGACACAAGGAATGGTTTGCTGATGTTGCAAGTCGCAGTGCAATTTTCAACCTGCTGCACGAGCTGCAAATTGGCGCTGTAATAACAGATGCATCAGGCCGCCGTGATGTAGTGCACATGGAATTGCCAACGCCACACGCATTTATCCGCTTTGTGGGCAACAGCCTCCACCCTACTGATTATGCGCGTTGCGACGAATGGGTAGCACGCATTAAGCAATGGCGGGAAATGGGTTTGCAATCTGTTTGGTTTTTTATGCACCAGCACGATGAACGCTACTCGCCTGAGCTGGCAGATTATGTTGTTGAACAACTTAATAAACATTTAGGCTTAAGCCTGCAACGCCCTAAGTTTATGGACAGGGACAAGGGGCTATTTGACTAAGATACCAATCCGGATATTACGTTGATGCTTAATGCCAGTATGGTTGTATTAAATGCAAATGACAGTAAAGCATGCAGCAGGCAAACACGCCTGATACTTCGTGATGAGATCTCCACATCTGATACCTGGAACGTCATCCCTACAATGAATGAAAAATAAACAAAGTCGAGATAATCCGGCTGTTCTTTACCGGGGAAATCCAGGCCTCCAACTGCCTTTGTTTTTCCATCTATATCGGTATTAATATCATAATATAAATGTGCATACCGCAAAGTAAAAATGGTATGCAGCAACCACCATGAGGTTATTACAGCTCCTATTGCCAATAAGATATGTTCATTTTTTACTGCTGACGAAACTCCTTTTGTTGATTTAAGCAGAAATATAATAGCTACCAGGCTTGCTACCGAAGCTGCTGTTATAAATAAAAACAGGAATGTACGACTTGAATCCTGCAGTTTGGCAATTTTTCGTACTTCGAGCGGATGGGATGAAAAGATGATGATCCAATCCAATAAAATCACTGTTAACGCGCAACCTATCCAGCTAATTAAGGCGGTTGCCGGAATTGAGGATGTTTTAGGAATGCACAGGAAGACTATGGCTGCTACTGCTAATGAGATCATTAAACGCACATGGGCATCTAAGCGAAAGAAAAATCTTCTGTCTGGTTTAAGGGGAGTTGCCATAGTTTTATTCCGAAAGTCTGAAATACCGGAGGTTATTTAGTTTATATTTTGAATGCAATATACATATACTATTTATCTTCCGGACTTGCAGACTTTATCTTTTATGCAACCCATGTAAGGAATTAATCGGAAAATTCAAAGCTACTTCTCCACCTCAAATTCCTTTTTAAGCTTGATATCTTCTGAGGACTGCCCTATCATCACCATAAATTTACCCGGCTCAACTGTCCAGTTCATGTTTTTATCGAGGATAGCAAGGTCATCTGGGTGCAGGGTGAAGGTAACTGTTTTCTTTTCTCCGGGATTAAGATTAATCCGTTCAAATCCACGCAAATCATACTCATAAACGGTAACGCTGCTGATCTCTTGTTTAAGGTAAAGCTGCACTACATCGTCGCCCTTCTTTTGGCCGGTATTGGTTACATCAACTGTTACGGTTATATCACCCTGCTGATGTTCTTTTTCGGGTGATACCTGTAAATTGTCATAAGCAAATGTGGTATAGCTCAAGCCATAACCAAACGGATATAAAGCACCGTTAACACTTGTTTTTCCCCAACTGTTTGCACCACCTTGTCCGGCTTGTGAACCCGGCTTAAAGGGGAAATTAAACTCAAGCTGCCCGGTTGTTTTTGGAAAAGTGATAGAAAGCTTACCACCGGGATTATTATCGCCAAACAAGGTTTCGGCAATAACCTTACCGCTCTCAGGGCCGGGGAACCATGCCTCTAATATCGCCGGCACATATTTATTTTCCCAGTTAATGGTAAGCGGTTGTCCGTTTATCATCACCATAACAACTGGCTTACCAGTAGCTTGCAAAGCCTGAATGAGTTTAAGCTGACGGCCGGGTAAATTTAAACCCGTGCGGGAAAGGCTTTCACCTACACGTTCAACATCTTCACCTACTACAGCAATTACTACATCGGCCTTTTTTGCTGCTGTTACCGCTGAATCAATATCTGCTTGTTCTTTTTCTGTTAGCGGGGTTTCAATAATTTCACTTTCCGGCCAGGTGGCATCAACAATATTGCAACCTTTTGTATAGCTTACTGTTGCGCTATTGCCAACATAGTCTCTGATCCCATCCAAAACGTTTGTTACATGATTATGGGATGGTCCATAACGGCTGGTAGCATAATTTTTCTCAGCAGCCAGCGGCCCTGTTACCAGTATATTTTTTATTGACGCCTTATTTAATGGCAATAAATTATTTGCGTTTTTTAGCAGTACCATGGCCTCACGGTTCATTTGCATGGCCATAGCTAACGATTGCTCTGTATGAACAATTTTATCGGCAGCCTTGGTATCTTTTACATAAGGATCATCAAACAAACCAAGCTTAAACTTAACCCGCAAAACATCGCCAACCCGCGAATCAAGTGTTTTCATAGAGATCTTACCTTCTTTATAAAGCTCGCGCAGTGGCATAATATAGGTTTGTGGCATGGAAAAATTGGTGCGAACATTAAGCCCGGCCTCAAATGCCTGGCGCACTGCTTCTTTAATATCTCCTGCTACATGATGCTTGCTGTAGAGGTATTCAACTGCCTCGCTGTCAGACACTACATAACCGTTGAAGCCAAACTTCTGCCGAAGCAGTTCGGTCAAAAAATAATAACTTCCGGTGATAGGTTCGCCGTTCCAATCATTATAACTGCTCATTACTCCCAGTGGATGTGCCTCTTGTATCACCCTGCGGAAAGGGTATAGGTAAAGCTGGTACATTTCCCGTGGTGCTACATGCGGATCGGTACGGGCCGCACCATCCCTCCCCCCTTTCGGGACACTATAAACTGCAAAATGCTTTAACGTTGAAGCAACACCTTCTTCCTGGATACCTAATGTCATCTGTTTGCCCAATTCGGCAATTAAAAACGGGTTTTCACCATATGTTTCAACTACCCGGCCCCAGCGTTGGTCGCGGGCAACATCTAATATAGGTGCATAAACATTGGTATAACCCAAGGCTTTGGCTTCGCGGCCTACAGTTTCTCCTGCCTGCCTTACCAAATTCTTATCCCAGGTACTGCCAATGGATATAGGTGCAGGCAATGATGTAGCCCTGTCGTGATTTAGTCCATGTATACCTTCATTGGTAAAGTCAACAGGTATGCCCATACGGGTTTCTTCAACAAACCATTTTTGTATGGTATTTATAGCGGCGGCATGTTTGCTGTATGGATAAGAATATTGTGTAGGTGCATCATCGGTTTTTGAGGTGAGGTTATTTAACTCCTCATCAATATTGGCAATACCATCTTTCCAAACCTCATTCTTCCACGATGGGGTTGGCATTTCTTCTTTCAAGACCCTTTTGTATCCATATAATGTAGCCAGCTGACAGGTCTTTTCTTCAACCGTCATCTGATTCAACAGGTCGGCTACTCGTTTATCTATTGGCTGCGACGGATCTTCAAATACATCCATCTTACCATTTTTGTTAAAATCTACCCAGCCTTTATGATAAATATTTTTTTCCTGGGCAGATGAAGTAATGGCGCATAAAAGCAGCAATGGAAGCAGAGTTGACAGTTTGTTCATGAGGATAGGAAAATTGGTAAAGCCAAATATAGAAGTTGTGTAGCAGATACACCATCGGGGTTGGTAAAAAGTTCGTGATTAACAGATAAATTTACTACAACGATGTAGTATGATTTATTCAAATAAAAAAACAGCGCCCGTTTTACCGGAGCGCTGTTTCAATTATCAATTAATGGATTGATGCTAATCTCACTTAGTCATCCCCACTCATTCAATCAATATAATCAATTAATTATTTAGCTTTCCCAAATTCGCCGTTAGCAGTAATAGTTACTTCGTCGCTTAATGTAGCAGCACCAAAGCCTGCGCCAAAGTTAAAGTCAGAACGTTTGATAACACCTGTTACTTTGAAACCAGCATCTTCTGCTTTGCTCATTGGGTTGATGATTGTACCGCGGTACCATACATCAAAAGTTTGTGCTTTGGTAACACCATGTAAAGTAAGGTTACCGGTTATTTTATAGTGGTTAGCAGAAGTTTTAGTTATGCCTGTGCTTACAAAAGTAAGTGTAGGGAATTTTGCAACGTCAAAAAATGCGTCTGATTTAAGGTGATTATCACGGGCTTCAACATCTGTATTTACTGATGCAGTATTCACTGTAAGTGAAAATTTAGCATCGCTAAAATCTGGTTTAGCAGCAACAATAGTAGCTGAAAAATCTTTGAACCAGCCGTCAACATCAGAAACTGCAAGGTGAGTAATTGTGAACTGAAGCTTTGAATGCGCTTTGTCTGAATTCCACGTCGATTGTGCAAATACTGCTGTATTTAATAATACAGCTGCAATTAAAATAATTGTTTTTTTCATGATTAGTTTTTTATCTTTTTTAAGATTTAAATTTCTTTGTCACAAATGTAGTACAAAGGATTTTACATTATCATAAAAAAAGATGTTTAAACATCTTTTTGACAATTTGGTGATTTGAATGGGCTTGTGCCGGCAGTTATATCGCTCATATATTCTACTCACCCGATCTGCGCTTCGCTGGATCACCCTCTCTACCGCAAGCGGTAAAGAGGGCTGAAAGAGGTAGGAAATTTTCTTCCCATTTATTCGACTGATAAGTAAAACAGATAAAAGGAAATTGAATTTTACAAAACAATTAAATACCATTTGCACTAACAGCTGCAATGGATATTACATTTGTAAAAACATCTGCGATTATGAAATTCAGAGAACTTGGTAAAACCGGAGAAAAATTATCAGCAATAGGTTTAGGCTGCATGGGTATGAGCCATGGCTACGGTACTTTTAATGACAAAGAATCGGAAGCTACCCTAAACCTGGCGATTGAACTGGGCATAAACTTTTGGGACACAGCTGATATTTATGCTAATGGAGTTAATGAAGAACTGGTATCGAAAGTATTGTTGCCTAACCGGGATAAAGTTTTTATAGCCACTAAATTTGGTTTCAGGCAAAGGGAAGACCATAACGCTTACCCCGGAACATCAGGATCATATGTTGATGGTTCGCCTGCTTATATTAAAACCGCTGTTGAGAAAAGCCTTAAGAGATTAAGAATTGAAACTATTGACCTGTACTATGCCCACCGCATTGACCCTAATATACCTGTTGAAGATACCGTTGGTGCCATGGCTGAACTGGTGAAAGAAGGAAAGGTACGTTATCTCGGTCTGTCAGAAGCATCCTCTACATCATTACGCAAGGCAAGCTCTGTTCATCCTATTGCAGCTTTACAAAGTGAATATTCGTTACTTACCCGAGACCTGGAAAGCGAAATTTTACCTGTGTGCCGTGAACTGGGCATCTCGCTGGTTCCGTTTAGCCCGCTTTCACGTGGCCTTATAACCAACACGCTTAATA
>JABDFZ010000131.1 GCA_013286325.1 Bacteroidota bacterium
AGTAAGCGCTGCAAACAGTGCTGAAAGTAAAGCGTATATCCACCACATAGAACACGATTTTAATATTTAATTTTCAGGATTAAAGCTACTTGTTAAACCTGTATAAAAACTGAACGGGGCAAAATATCAAAGAAATACAGAAATCATCCAAAATCAACGGCTATATTTATCAAAAAAAATGCTTTGAAGATACTGATCATTGAAGATGAAGAAGGGCTGCGGGAAAGTATTGAAGAATATTTTACCGAGTCGGGCAATATATGTGAAACTGCATCAAGTTATCAAAGTGCATTAGCCAAGGTAAACCTTTACCGTTACGATTGTATACTGCTTGATATTACGCTTCCCGACGGAAACGGAATTGATATCCTGAAAAGCTTAAAAGCACATAGCCATCCCGATGGTGTTTTAATCATCTCCGCAAAAAACTCGCTGGACGACAAGCTGGAAGGCTTGAACATAGGGGCTGATGATTACCTGGTGAAACCGTTTCATCTTTCAGAATTAAAGGCGCGGGTATCGGCAATTATCAGGCGTAAAACCTACAGCGGCAGCAACCTGCTTATATTTAACGAGATAACGATAGACCTTTTGGCGAAGGATGTTAAAGTGGATAAAACAACTGTAAAGTTTACCCGCAAGGAATATGCCCTGTTGCTATATTTTATAGCCAATAAAGGGAAGGTGGTATCAAAAAATGCCATTGCCGAGCATTTGTGGGGCGATGGTATAGACATGGCCAATAATTTTGATTTTATTTATTCGCACATCAAAAATATCCGCAAAAAATTAATGGAGGCAGGTTGTAAGGATTACATACAGGCAGCTTATGGTATGGGGTATAAGTTTACCGACCAATGAAGCTTTTAACAAAGTACAACCGCGTAAATTTAATTACTACCATAATAGTAATGCTGATAACCGGCATTATTTATTACCAGGCCATTAGCTGGATATTGATCAGTCAGAAAGACAGAGACCTGGTAGTTGAGGAGAATGAAATTTTCGATTATGTAACCCTGAACCACCATTTACCCCAAACTTTCGAGTCCAACGATCAACAGATCACTTTTACACCTGCCACACCCGGCTCGATAAAGCGGGAGTTTATCAACACCGAATATTTTGAGAAATGGGATAAAGGAAGCCATAAAAAGCCTTGTAAAGGTAAGGGCGAGTATGAATCAGGAAGAGGATTGATCAGTTCGGTTAATGCTGATGGCAAGTATTATAAAATATTGATCATAGAGTCGAAGGTGGAAACTGAAGACCTTATCCGGATCATTTTTTCTATTACCATTGGGGTAATTTTACTTTTATTACTGGTACTTGTAGTTACTAACAGGTTAATCTTAAACCGGCTATGGCAACCCTTTTATAACATTATGAAAGAATTGCGCCTGTTTAATATTGCCGACACAAAAGAGATACCACATGTTGACAATAACATTGATGAATTTAAGGAGCTGAACAATGCGGTGATTGATATGGCAGCGAGGGCCAAAAACGATTATAAAGACCTTAAAACGTTTACCGAAAATGCATCGCATGAGCTGCTTACCCCAATTGCTGTTATCAACTCCAAACTTGATACACTGATACAAACTGAAAACTTTAACGAACGGCAAAGCAAATTACTAAATGACCTTTACGGCGCTGTTTCCAGGTTAAACCGGTTAAACCAATCGTTACTGTTACTGGTAAAAATTGAGAACAGGTTATTACATGAAAAACAGCAGATCAACCTGCGTGAACTGGTTGAGGAAATGATTATCCAGTTTGAAGAGATCTTTCATGATAAGGAATTAAAGCTTACTTATAAACTTGAAGATAAAGAGATTTATGCCAGCCGCTACCTGGTAGAGATATTGCTTAGCAACCTGATCAGTAATGCTATAAGGCATAACCATGCAGCGGGTGAGATCATTATTAATTTAACTGCAGATAGCCTTATTATACAAAACACGGGTAATAATGAAGCCCTGCCTGATGAAAAGATCTTTACCCGTTTTCATAAATCATCAGGATCAGAAGGCAGCGGGCTTGGGCTTACTATTTCGAGACAGATATGTGAGAGTTTTGGATTTTCGCTGGACTATAAATTTCAGCCGCCTTTTCACACATTTACTGTAAGATTTTGACGGGCATTTATTGTAGAGACACAATACTTTGTGTGTCAAACGGATGGCATCGGGAGACACAAAGTATTGTGTCTCTACTTATCATATAAAATTAGCCGTCCAAAATTAATTCAGAATTATATTATAATTTAGCTAAATAAATACCCTTATTGACATATTTAATGAGATTGCTTTTCAGCATTATTTTGTGCCTCCTTACCTGCTCTGTTTCGCTGGCGCAAACTTATACCCTTGACCATTTTCTGGAAACTGCCAAAAGCAATAGTCCGCTTTTGAAAGATCTTCGTAATCAAATTGCATCCAACCAGGTTGATAGTTTACGGCTCAGGGCGGGTTTAAAACCACAGGTTAACTTAAACAGCGCAGGCTTGTATGCGCCATCATATAGCGGATATGGTTATGCATCGGCTATCACCAATGAGCATACGCTGAATGCTTTGGTTGGGGTGAACCAGGCTATTGTAAGTAAAAAAAATGTGAATGCGCAGGTTGAAGCCATCAACCTGCAATCGTTGTCTGTCGGCAATGCGGCTAAAATATCTGAACAGGATCTTAAGAAGGCCGTTACTGCCCAATATATTACCGCTTACGGCAGCCTGCAGCAATATAAGTTTAACCAGGAGGTTGTTGCCCTGCTTACTAAAGAAGAAGACCTGCTTAAAAAACTTACCCGTTCAAACGTTTACCATCAAAGTGATTATCTTACTTTTTTAGTTACGCTAAAGCAGCAGCAACTATTGCTCTCGCAATCGCGGCTGCAATACAAGAACGACTATACTACTTTAAATTACCTTGCAGGAATTGCCGATACCAGTATGATTGAACTGCAGGAACCAGCTATTCAAAAACCCCTGCTTCCGGATGCAGCCAGCAGCATATTTTTCAGGCAATATAAACTGGATAGTTTAAAGTTAATTAACAGCAGGCAGCTTATTGATTTTAGTTATAAACCAAAAGCAAGCATCCTGGCCGATGGTGGTTATAATTCGGACTTTATGGGCCAGGCTTATAAAAACTTTGGTGTTAGCGCGGGCTTTACTTTTACTTTGCCGCTTTATGATGGTGGTCAGCGCAAAATGCAATACCGCAAGCTATCGTTACAGGAAGAGACCCGTCAAAATTATAAGGCGTTTTTTGATACACAATACCATCAGCAAATTGCGCAATTAAAACAGCAGATAAGCGAGAATGAAAATCTTTTGGCTCAAATAGATGATCAGCTGAAATACTCGGAAAGCCTTATAAAAGTTGATACTCAGCTTTTGCAAACAGGAGATGTTCGTGTTGCCGACCTCATACTGGCCGTAAACAATTACCTGACCGTAAAGAATTTAAGAACAACCACTAATATTAACAAACTACAGCTTATTAATCAGTTAAATTACTGGAACAAATAACATGAAAACATTGATCGTTAAGTATCTCCTTATTAAACAAATGTGCTTTGTTGCGGGCATTGCTGTATTGCTTTTTTCGTGCAAAGGCAAGGAGAAAGCGGCCGATGATGATGCAAAAGTGGTATCGCAAACACCGGTTACAGTAACCACAGTTAATGACAGCACACTTATTGATTATATCGATCTGAATGCTACATCTGCCACCCTTCAAAAAAATATTGTAAAGGCAAATGCCATAGGGTATATACAGGAAGTTAATGCACAGCTTGGCCATAACGTTGGCAAGGGCCAGGTGCTTTTTACTATTAAAACCAAAGAAGCGCAAAGCATTGGTAACAGCATCAATGTGCTTGATACTACTTTTAAATTTTCGGGGGTTAATAAGATCAGGGCGTCATTGCCGGGTTATATATCACAACTAAGCCATCAAAAAGGCGATTATGTGCAGGATGGTGAACAGTTAGCCGTAATAAGCGACCGCAGCAGCTTTGTGTTTTTAATGCAGCTGCCGTACGAGCTAAAGCAATATGTAAAAATGGGGCAAAATGTTGACCTTACCCTTCCGGGGAATATAAAAATTGGTGGAACTGTTAGCTCGTTCATGCCTTCGGTTGATACCGTTGCCCAAACACAGGGGGTAGTAATTAAAGTAAACCCTGCACAGCAAATTCCCGAAAATCTTGTGGCAAAAGCCCGGATAGTGAAATCGGCAAAAACCAATACCATCTCGCTGCCAAAATCGGCCATACTGGCCAATGAAACACAAACCGAATTTTGGGTAATGAAGCTTATCAACCCAACAACTGCTGTAAAAGTACCGGTTAAAGAAGGCATTCAATCGGGCGACAGGGTTGAAATATTATCGCCCAAATTCAGCAAACAGGATAAAATAATTATTAGCGGAAATTATGGCCTGCCCGATACTGCTAAAGTTAAAATTGTTGAGCCATGACCCCTATAAAAGATTATTTTATAATACATAAAAAGCCTATAAGCCTGGTTTTGGCCATTATTATTATGGGTGGGCTGTTTGCTTATTCCAAGTTGCAAACCTCATTATTTCCGGAGATCACTTTCCCTAAAATAAAGATCATAGCCGATGAAGGGCTTCAGCCGGTTAACAAGATGATGGTAACAGTTACCAAACCGCTGGAGAATGCCATAAAGCAAGTTCCCGACTTGCAGGTAGTGCGCAGTACAACCAGTCGCGGCAGTTGTGAGATTTCGGCTTTTATGGATTGGAATGCTGATATTGATGTAAGCCAGCAAAAAATACAGGCTAACATTGACCAGATAAAGAATGACCTGCCTGCGGACGTGACGGTGACGGTACAAAAAATGAACCCCTCCATATTGCCGGTAAGCGGTTATACGCTGCAAAGCAATAGCCGTACACCTATTGAAATGAGGCAACTGGCAACTTATACCGTAAAGCCTTTTTTATCGCAGGTTGATGGCGTTTCGGAAATAAGGGTGATTGGAGGCAAAGCAAAGGAATACTGGCTTACACTGAATAAGCAAAAAATGAGCTCATTGGGTTTAACGCCCGATATCATCAGCAACACCTTAAGCACAACCAACTTCGTAAAATCGGAAGGGTACCTTTCTGATTATAAAATGCTGTACCTGACAGTTACCGATGCAACTATTAACGCAAAAGATCAGCTGGAAAACCTGGTAATCAGCAATAACCGCAAGCGTGTAGTGCGGTTAAAAGATTTTGCTGAGATTGCCATACAAGAAGGGATTGAATATACCCGTATTAATGCCAACGGGCGCGATGGTGTTTTAATAGCTGTAATTAAACAACCCAATGCCAACCTGGTGTCACTATCGGCAGATATGGATGATAAGATTGCCCAACTGCAAAAAATACTTCCCCATGACGTTACCATTAAGCCATATTATGAACAGGCTGATTTTGTTAACGATTCGATAAAAAGTGTAAGCGATAGTTTATGGATAGGTTTATTGCTAGCCATAATTGTAGCAATCATTTTCCTCCATTCCATAAAAGCCAGCGCAGTTATATTGATCACCATACCGGTAACGCTTTGTTTAAGTCTTGCTGTTATTTATGGCATCGGTTATACCTTAAATATCATGACGCTGGGCGCTATTGCTGCCGCATTGGGTTTAATTATTGATGATGCTATAGTAGTAGTGGAACAGATCCACCGTACCCATGAAGAGCATCCCCGCGAACATCCGCTTAAGCTGATAAAAACCGCGATCGACTATCTTTTCCCGGCTATGCTGGGTTCGTCCATAAGTACTATTGTAATATTTATACCTTTTTTGCTGATGACAGGGGTTGCAGGGGCTTATTTCCATGTGCTTACCAATACCATGATCATCACCCTGGTTTGTTCATTTTTTGTAACCTGGATAGGCTTGCCTGTTATTTATATATTATTAAGCAGGCACAAACATAATCAAGCCAATGAAAAACAAGCAGTAGTTCAGCATGTTAAAAAACAGCGATGGGTAAAATGGTTTATATTGAGGCCTTATGTAAGCTTGTTAATAATAGCAGGGCTTATTGCTGCCATAGTAATTGTACCCCCATTGCTTGAAACCGGCTTTTTGCCCGAAATGGACGAGGGCAGTATTGTTTTGGATTATACCTCTCCACCAGGAACATCGCTTGATGAAACTGACCGCATGCTGCATGAGGTTGAAAAGATAATTACTAAAGAGCCGGAGGTTGAAGCTTATTCGCGGCGAACAGGCACACAAATGGGTTTCTTTATTACCGAACCTAACACCGGGGATTACCTGATCCAACTGAAAAAAAAGCGCGACAAAACAACAGAAGAAGTAATAAGCGACCTCAGACAGAAAATTGCTGCCAGCCAACCAGCTTTAAGGATTGATTTTGGCCAGGTGATTAAAGACATGCTTGGCGACCTGATGACATCTGTGCAGCCTATTGAAATAAAAATATTTGGTGATGATCAGCAAAAATTGCAAAGTCTGTCTAAGCAAATTGCGGCGGTAGTTGGTGGCGTAAAAGGCACAGCTGATGTTTTTGATGGGATAGTAATTGCCGGGCCATCTGTAAGTATCGACCCATATTACAGCAAGCTAGCCCAGTATAATATTACACCTGCCAGTCTGCAGTTCCAGGTGCAAAGTGCATTGGAGGGCAATATAATTGGCAATATGCTCGAGCGGGAGCAACTCTCCCCTATCCGCATGGTTTACCCGGGTAATCGTGGCTTAAATGTTACAGGTATTAAAAATCAAACGGTGTTTGTGCCAAGCGGTAAGCTAATCCCTATAAGTGAACTGGCATCGGTACAATTAAAACCGGGGGATGCTGAAGTTAACCGTGAAAATTTGCAATCTATTGGTATTGTAAGTGCACGTTTAGAAGGTACAGACCTGGGTTCGGTAATGCCGGCCATTCAAAAAAGTGTTGCACAAATCAGCCTGCCAACTGGTTATCACATAGAATACGGGGGCGATTACGCTCAGCAACAGCAATCGTTTAAAGAACTGCTTATTATTTTAATTACATCGAGCCTGCTGGTTTTTGCAGTTATACTATTCCTTTTCAAACAATTCAGGATAGCTATTTTAATATTGATCATAGGCGTTTTAGGCACGGCAGGCAGTTTGTTGGCTTTATTTATTACCCAAACCCCTTTAAATGTTGGCAGCTATACCGGGCTGATAATGATAGTGGGCATTATTGGTGAAAATGCCATATTCACCTTTCTGCAATTTAAGGAACGCGCCCTGGATAACCTTAATAAAGATGTAGAGAACGGTATTGACGAGGCTATTATATTTTCTATTTCTACCAGGTTAAGGCCGAAATTAATGACCGCCATTGGTGCTATAATAGCATTAATGCCGCTTGCTTTAGGTATTGGTGCTGGCGCGCAATTACATCAGCCATTAGCTATTGCAGTTATTGGTGGTTTTGTGGTTGCCCTACCACTATTGTTGATTGTATTGCCAAGTATGATGCGGATACTTTACAAACATGGTAAGTTCCACGAAAATATTAAACACTAAACACTAATATCACGAGTTTATAGAAGCTCTCAAAAAACAAAACCCGGCCTGGATAATACTCCAGACCGGGTTTTGTTTTTGATTTATCTGATTTACAGCGATACAAAATCAGCTATTGAATTTTTAACATTGTCATCATTCTCTTTTCTAACTACACTCACTGAAGCCAGATTGCTTGTATTTAGAAAAGAAGCCTCGTTATATTTAAGCTGACCTTCGATGATATTGCCGGATATGTTTGCTTTTGCGTCACCATTTAAAGTAATATCAGCATGGAAGGCATCCAGGTTTAATTGTGCTGATGCATGGTTATATAAATTTACATCCAGTTCAATACCTGAAAGTTTTCCGAATGATTTTACTTCGGCATTGTCATAAACACTAAGGCTGTGCAAATCATTTACTGTAACCCAAACTACCAGTTTTTCGGCTTTGTATGATGTAATGCATAATGTGCCGTTCTGATCTTGTACCAGGGCGTTTTCCTTGTAATAGCTGTTATAAACTTTTACCTGGTCACTCTGTCCATCAGATAGGTAAAGCTGAACATTGCCATGAACTTCGATTTTGCTGATCTGGCTTATTTCGGTTAAAGTAATATAGGTTTTACCGTCATTTGCACTTGCTGCATAAGTAGAATTATTTATGCCGAGTACTGTTGCCAGTATGATTGCGGTGGTTAAAACTATTGTTTTCATTTTTGTATATTTTAATGATGAATTATTTTGTTATTAATTTATATCCCTATGCCAATATTGATACCCTATTTTTAAATATCTCATTATCAGATAATTAATTTTTATTTACTTTGAAAAGTGTTCGATAGCGTACGCTAAGTGCACAAAGGCGAACGGTTTTAGCGTTCATTTTTTATCATTATTCATTTCACCGCCAATAGAAAGGATGTTAATTGATTGGAGGCAATAAAAAAAACTATTTTGTCATCCTGAACGCAGTGAAGGATCTTCTCTAATTGATAAATTGCAAGCTTACTTGTGTGGCGTTCATATCCGGTGAATAAGATCCTTCACTGCGTTCAGGATGACAATGAGGTATCAATCGCAATGGTAGTAAAATCAATTTTTCTACAGAATTAAGTCGGACATTTAGATAAAAAACAAATTCGAATTACCAGTTATGAAGAAGATCTTATTAGCAGTATTATTCAGTGGCTTTACTTCGCTGTGTTTACATGCGCAAACCTATGTATTAGATAAAACC
>JABDFZ010000132.1 GCA_013286325.1 Bacteroidota bacterium
GCCTTATTACAGGCGCGCGAAGAAATTAGCGCACTGATGGCCGGGTTCCCTGTTGAATTATTATGGGAAAAACCCGCCAATCTCGCATCGCTTGGATTTCATTTACAGCACCTTGCAGGGGTATTGAACAGATTGTTTACGTATGCCTCAGGAGAACAATTATCGCAACAACAGCTGCAAAAATTGGCATTGGAAGGAAATCCACCAGAGGATGAATACAATGTAAATATGCTGCTTGAAATATTTAATAAACAGATTGATGATTGCATGATCCAATTAAGCAACGTCGATGAATCAACATTAACAGAAGGCAGGGGAGTAGGCAGGTCAAAGTTACCTTCAACAGTTATAGGTTTATACTTTCATGCTGCTGAGCATACCATGAGGCATACAGGCCAGCTTTTAGTTACAGTAAAGATATTGATCGATAAGTTTTCGGATGATGTGGATTCAGGGCTTATAACTTAGGGCTTTCGCCTTCATTAGGGCCGTAGAAAATAACCCATGCGGCAAAATCGTCGGTGAAATTTTCAAAACGATGCTCAATGCCTGCTGGTACAAACAGCATATCGCCCGGCCCGAAAGGAGAACGTACACCATTATTTAAAAACTCACCGCTGCCACTGATAATTACATAAAGTTCATCCTGTAAATGGGGAGTTTGCAAGTCGGTTTTTAAAGGGCGATAAATTTCAACAGACATGCTCCCATGCTCCATCATCTTAAAAAATAATGCACCGGGATTATCCGTCAGCTTTTGCAAAGCCTCATTTACTGTTGATCTCATCGATCAAAAATAAAAATTAAAACCCTTAATGATTAATAAGAGATGTTTTTTAACGTAACAGGATCAATCTGGTTCGCAACCGGTTGCAAGGCCATTGCAAATTGTGGTTTTTGTAAAGCATTAGCCGCCTTACTCTGCCTGAATTTTTGATGGAATTTTTTGAATAAATAAGCCGTTAATAACAGGATCATACTTTTTGATTTTTTAATTACTTATAAAAACTTTTTGAATACTATTTAAACTATAATTTATTCGTGATGAAGATTATTGATTAATTACTTTATACGTTATATTTATAAATAAGATACACAATTAGTTAAGTATAAATGAGTAAAGAAACCGTAAGCGATCTCATGAAATTTATGCTCCCTTTTCCGGATAGTGTAAAAGCTGCCACCTTATGGTTAAGGGAATTTGTTTGGGACCTGTATCCCGAAACTAATGAACTTATTTATGACAATTATAATGCCGTTGCATTGGGCTGGTCGCCAACTGATAAGGCAGGAGACGTTTTTTGCAGTATAGCAGTTTATAGCAGCTATGTTAACTTTGGCTTCAACAGGGGTACAGATTTTCCCGATCCGCAGAAAATATTAACCGGCAATGGCACGCTATATCGTTACCTGACAGTCAAAGACAGGGATGATTTCCCGGAACAATACATCAAACAACTGTTGCAATTGGCTTATGAAAATTCTTTATCGCGCTTAAAGCCAATTAAAAAAGCAGTAAAAGGCGAAACCATAGTAAAATCAATATCCCCGGTTAAAAGGAGGCCTGTATAGTGATTAGAGGCTGGAGGTTAGAGATTAGTTCCAAAGAAAATCCTTGCAAAAGGAACTAGTCTCTAACCTCTGGTCTCTAATCTCTAACATTAATTAACGCTCGAAATCGTCCAGAAATCGTCAGCGAGGTTATTATTTGTTAAATAAGCATAAGGCATATAAAAATAACCTTTAAGGCCCCATCCGTCGCCCCAGCTATTGCGCACTATAAAAGCACTTTTTGCATCGTCGTATCCCACAGCCATAACTGCATGGCCGCCAACAACACTTTCATCTTTTGCAGGCATGGATAATACGCCGGTTTTAGCTACTGCATCACCTTCAAAACTTTGGTATGCTGTAAACCCAAAAACAAAAGGACTTCCAGCTGCCAAGCACGATTTTAATTCGTTTATAACCGTGTTATTTAAACGGGTATATTGAACCGCCTTATTTTTTAAAGCTTTTGTATATAAAGCCTTAGAAGGTTTTGTAGCAAATTTACTGGTTACATAAGGCCAAAGTGCCTCATCGCAAACACCTTGGGTTGCTACGGATTTAATACCATCGCGAATTTGTGCGCCGCTATCAGTCTTAACATGACCTTCCAGAACACGCTCATTATAATAAATAAATAACCTTGAAGGGTTAAATGAAGGAAGTTTTTGTTTAAGCAACTCGAACTGAAAGGCCCCAGCTATTGCATTTGCGGTGCATGAGCCGAGTTGACCCTGGTCATAAACCGGTGGGCATTGCTGACGAAGATCGGTTGATTTTGGAACTGGCTTGGTCATTGCTTCATGGCGCACAACCGAGTATTGCATGTCTCTATGGTCAGGCAGGTCTGGGTTCCATCCATAGTGTTTTGTTTTCTGTATCATAATTGCGGGGTTTAAATAAATATGAGATAAAGCTAACGCGTTGATTTTTATTTGACAAGCGTATTTTTACGCAATATTATACGTATTGCTACCTTAATGCAGCAAACACTGTCATAAAGTAAAATTAACACCGGGATAGTGCCCAATTTTCCCTAAAATTACACCTCTTTTAAAACCAATTATGGACATCGAGTTTAATAAGAATGAAGATATAAACAAGCAACTTGTTTATGAGTTGAATACCCGGCTAAAAAAGATTCATTTGGGTGGTGGCGAAAAAGCTGCCGCCAAACAAAAGGAAAAAGGCAAAATGCTTGCCCGCGAACGCGTAGCTTATCTTTTGGATGATGATAAACCCTGGCTTGAAGTTGGGGCGTTTACAGCGGATGGTATGTATGCCGAGCATGGAGGTTGTCCATCGGGTGGGGTAGTGTGTGGTATTGGTTATGTTTCGGGCAGGCAGTGCGTAGTTGTAGCTAATGATGCTACCGTTAAAGCCGGGGCATGGTTTCCGATAACTGCCAAGAAAAACCTGCGGGCACAGGAAATAGCAATGGAAAACCGCCTGCCTATTATTTACCTGGTTGATTCTGCCGGGGTTTATTTGCCTTTGCAGGATGAAATTTTCCCCGATAAAGAACACTTTGGGCGCATTTTCCGCAATAACGCTATCATGAGCAGTATGGGAATTATCCAGATCTCGGCTATTATGGGTTCATGTGTAGCTGGCGGCGCTTACCTGCCTATTATGAGTGACGAAGCAATGATAGTTGAGGGTACGGGTTCAGTTTTCCTTGCGGGATCGTATCTTGTAAAATCTGCAATAGGCGAGGATGTAGATAACGAAACCCTGGGCGGCGCAACCACTCAATGCGAAATTTCGGGTGTTACTGATTATAAGCACCCTAACGATAAAGCATGTCTTGATTCTATCCGCAACATCATGAGTATGGTTGGAGATTTTCCAAAAGCCGGTTTCGACAGGATAAAACCCTCCTCGCCAAAACTTAACGAGAAAGATATTTACGGCATATTACCCACCAACCGGGAGGCCGCTTATGATATGAACGAGATTATATTGCGGTTGCTTGATAACTCGGAATTTGAAGAGTATAAGGCTGGCTATGGGCAATCCATCATCTGCGGTTTAGGGCGTGTTGATGGATGGGCTGTGGGCATTGTTGCCAATCAGCGTAAGGTAATTAAGTCGAAAAAAGGGGAAATGCAGTTTGGCGGTGTAATATATTCAGACTCTGCCGATAAAGCCACCCGTTTTATTATGAACTGTAACCAGAAGAAGATCCCATTAGTGTTTTTACAGGATGTTACCGGGTTTATGGTAGGCAGCCGCGCCGAACATGGGGGGATTATAAAAGATGGGGCTAAAATGGTAAATGCAGTTGCCAATTCGGTAGTGCCAAAATTTACTATTGTTATCGGTAATTCATACGGAGCAGGTAATTATGCCATGTGTGGTAAGGCTTATGATCCGCGATTGATCTATGCCTGGCCATCAGCTAAAATTGCGGTAATGGGCGGCGCTTCGGCAGCCAAAACACTGGTGCAAATACAAGCAGCAGGGCTAAAAGCAAAAGGCGAAGAAGTCAACAAAGAAAAAGAAGATGCCTTATTAAAGGAAACCACCGAAAGGTATAATGCCCAAACTACACCATATTACGCTTCGGCAAGGCTTTGGGTTGATGGAATAATTGACCCTTTGGAAACACGAAAGGTTATCTCAATGGGTATTGAAGCGGCAAATCATGCCCCTATTGAAAAGGCCTTTAACGTGGGGATTATACAAACGTAGATGTGCAGATGATTTTAATGTAGAGACGCAATACGTTGCGTCTCGTATCTCTGCGATTATTCAAAAATCCTGCATATATTAGTTAAAATAAAAATCAGTGCAATCAAGTAAATCGATTTAAATCTGTGATGAAAAAACTGCTGCTGCCATTGCTTTTGCTGTTAGTCCTGAATGCATCAGCCCAAGATGCTAATGAAATTCACCAAAAAGCAATTTTAATTGATACCCATAACGATATCTTATCAAACATACTGATAACCAAACAGGATATAGGCAAACTGCAAACAACCGGAAATTTCGATTTGGTGCGGGCAAAACAAGGTGGTTTGGATGCACAGATGTTTTCAATATGGTGCGGCGAGGACTATGGTAAAGGCACAGCCTACGCTTTTGCTAACCGTGAGATAGATTCTTTATATGCACTAATAGCCCGTTATCCTGAAAAAATAACACTGGTACGCAATGTAAAGGAACTGGAAGCAGCCGTAAAACAGCAAAAACTTGCTGCACTGATAGGCGTTGAAGGTGGCCATATGATTGAGGACAGGTTGGATTATTTAGATGGTCTTGCCAAACGAGGCATGCGCTATTTAACGCTCACCTGGAACAACAGCACTTCATGGGCAACCTCGGCCCGCGATGAGGTAACAAAAAAAGATTCATTAAAACACCTGGGCTTAACCGATTATGGTAAACAGATAGTAAGACACATGAACGATATCGGGGTTATGGTTGATGTATCGCATGTGGGCGAACGAACCTTTTACGATGTTATAGCCACCAGCACCAAACCGGTTATAGCATCGCATAGCTGCGCTTATAGTATTGATCCTAACCGCCGTAATTTAAAAGATGCCCAGCTAAAGGTGCTTGCAAAAAACGGGGGAGTGGTTTTTGTTAATTTTTATAGCGGATTTGTTGATAGTACTTATACACCTAAGGTAGCTGCTTTTTTACATCAGCACAAAAGGGAGCTCGATTCACTTACCAAAGTTTACCACGATGGCGATCTGGCCAACATCAGGCTGAATGCTATGTATAAAAAAGAATCGGATAAAATAAGGCCGCCGTTAAGCTTGCTCATTAAGCATATTGATTATATCGCAAAGCTGATAGGTGTAGATCACGTTGGCATAGGCTCCGACTTTGATGGCGCCGAATCATACCCGCTTGGAATGGACAGCGTTGCCGATTATCCGAAGATCACGGCCGAACTGCTGAAATTGGGCTACACCGAAAAAGATATTGATAAAATATTGGGAGGCAACTTTATCAGGGTGCTTAAAGCGAATACCGGGGAATAGTTATATTGACATTTTCTAATCATGAAATATATTTTTTTACCATTTACTCTACTGATTTTAGCCGTTTCGGCTTTTGGCCAGGCAAGCAAGATTTATATTACTTCTGACAACAAATATTCGTATGATGCGGTTAACGCGGTTTCTTATATTTTGGTAAGCAAGACACCTGATTCTCTTTATTTTGTGCGACAGTTTAACATGAAGGATTCTATTGAATTGGAAGCAACATACGTAGATAATCAGTTATCTGTTCAGCACGGTGAGTATAAACTTTATAGGTGGGAAAAACAGGTAAGGACTACAAAATTTGACTATAACACAAAAAAGCTAGATACTCTAATTGTACAAGGAAAGAATTATTTGTCAACAAAAGGTTATTATATTAATGGAATTAAAGAAGGAGAGTGGATAGATTACTACAGAGATGGGTGTAGACAAAAGCTAAATACATTTCATGCCGGAAAGTTGAACGGTTCTTTTAAGATGTATGGCCCAGGTAACACAATTTCCATTGAAGGCGGCTATTTAAACGATAAACTAAATGGAATTTGGTATAATTTTTCTTTTAAAGGAGATACCTCGGGAATCGATTATTACTCGGACGGTGTTTTAAAAAAGCATATATCATATCTTTCAGATAAAAAATTCAAATCTCACTTTAAGTTAGGCATGCCTTCTTATGATCTTAGCTATTATATAAACAAAAAAATTTCAAAGGAGGACAGAGATACTATTTACAAAAATTATTACGGTAAATATACATTCACGCTCACCAAAGAAGGGAAACTTACTAATGCTATAATTGAAAGAGTGAATAATTTAAAGGTCGATACGGATATAATAGAAATTTTTTTAGCTGGATCGCTTTGGAAACCAGCCACTATTGATAATAACGCAGCTGAATCATTAGTAGAAATTGATGTTGCTCCATTAAGGCAAAATGGTAAGATTGTTAGTATAATTGCTCAGATATCAGGTAAAGTGATTGGATATAATGGTTATTAAGGTGGTAAATAGTCTTCCAAATAATGGCATACTTCTGACCAATAAAATCTTCTTTTTTCTTACCTTTGAACTTCAATTTTAAAAATACAAATGTCTCAGGATATCGAACACGTAAAATGCCTTATCATAGGCTCAGGACCGGCAGGTTATACTGCGGCTATATACGCTTCACGCGCTGATTTAAAACCTGTTATGTATACCGGCTTACTTGCAGGCGGTCAGCTTACCCAAACTACTGATGTTGAAAATTATCCGGGTTATCCTGAAGGTATAATGGGCCCTGAGATGATGGAGAACTTCCGTAAACAAGCTGAACGTTTGGGTACTGATATCCGTTTCGGTTATGTTAGCTCGGTTGATTTTTCAAGCTTGCCGCACAAAGTGGTGGTTGACGAAAAAAAGACCATAACAGCCGATACAGTTATCATCTCAACCGGGGCATCTGCTAAATGGCTGGGGCTTGATTCAGAACAAAAATATAGCGGCTTTGGTGTTTCGGCATGTGCTGTGTGCGACGGGTTCTTTTTTAAAGGACAGGATGTGGCCATAGTTGGCGCAGGTGATACCGCTGCCGAAGAAGCAACCTATCTGGCTAAATTATGCCGTAAAGTAACTATGATAGTCCGCAGGGGCGAGTTCAGAGCATCAAAAGCGATGATGCACCGCGTTTTAAATACACCAAACATCGAGATATTATACAATACTGAAACCAAAGAAATAATTGGCGACGGACAAAGCGTTAATGGTGTTACAGTCATCAACAATATCACCAACGAAGAAAAAACTTTGCCGGTTACTGGCTTCTTTGTAGCAATAGGCCATCACCCTAATACAGATATCTTTAGAGGCTGGATCCACATGGATGAAACTGGCTATATAAAAACCACACCAGGATCAACCACAACGAATATCGAAGGCGTATTTTGCTGCGGCGATGCACAGGATCATATTTACCGCCAGGCCGTAACTGCAGCAGGTAGCGGCTGTATGGCAGCTATTGATGCTGAACGTTACCTGGCAGCTAAAGAGCACGTGGTAACAGCTTGATAGTGATCAGAGAGTAGTTTAAAACGTGTGTATGTATAGCTGTGAACTAAATAAAACAAGTTGTCACTTTAAAATGTATATATTGCGATAAGATCAGCGAAATCAGAATAATCAGATTAAACCGGTGATCAAAATCAACTAATCAACAATACTATCATGGGAAAAGGCGATAAAAAAACACGCAAAGGTAAAATAGCAATAGGCTCATACGGTAAAACCCGGCCTCACGATCTGAAAAAGACCAAGCCTGCTGAAGCAGCTGCACCTGCAGAAAAGAAATAAATCAAAGCCATCCAAAATAAACGGGATGGCTTTTTTTATGGCAATTTTATTAAGACACAGATTTTTTACACCTGTAGATGGATGTTTTTTTCCAAAATCTGTTATCTTCACCACCTTGTTGCTAAACCAATAAAATTTACCGTATGTATAAAAAGATTTTTATATCGCTATGTGTTTTTATACCCCTTTTTACCCAACTGGTAAACGCCCAGGATAATGACCCTAATATGGGGATAATCCCAGCCCCGGTTTCTGTGAAAAAAGCAGCCGGCCAGTTTGTACTGAGCCAGCAAACCATCCTCATGGCCGATAGTGTTAATAATAAAGCGGTTGTCTTTTTTGTTGATTATCTTCAAAATAAAGCAATGCTGAAGGTAAAAATTAGACCTAATAATGGCACCAATCCTGCAAATAGTATTGTACTTAACTCAAAAGGGGCTGATAATTTACCGGTTGGTGGCTATAACCTAACCATTACCCCACAGCAAATAGTTATAACAGGCAAGGGAGCAGGTAATGCCTTTAGACAGGGCCGCGGTTGCCAAACTCCCGTGTGTACAAATTGATGATTATCCCCGTTTTGGTTACAGGGGAGTAATGCTCGATGTTGGTCGTCATTTTTTCTCAGTTGAATTTGTAAAAAAATATATCGACCTGATAGCCGCCTATAAATTGAATAATTTTCACTGGCATTTAACCGACGACCAGGGATGGCG
>JABDFZ010000133.1 GCA_013286325.1 Bacteroidota bacterium
GTATGCTGGCTTTGGTGGTGATTGATAACATGGTGTTGTTTTATGTTTTTTGGGAACTGGTTGGGTTTTCATCCTACCTGCTCATCGGGTTTTGGTTTACCCGGGATAAAGCGGTACAGGCTAATAAGAAAGCTTTCATTATGAACCGGTTAGGGGATATTGGGCTGCTTATTGCCATTATTAGCCTCTTTGCTCATTTCCATACACTCGATATTACCCAACTATTTATAGGTAAGGATGCACTTGTAACCGTTGTAAATAATTCCTTCATTACCTGGCAATACATTGCCTGTGCAGGCATTTTTTTAGCAGTAGCAGCAAAATCTGCACAATTCCCTTTGCATACCTGGCTGCCCGATGCTATGGAAGGGCCAACTTCGGTATCAGCATTGATCCACGCCGCAACAATGGTGGCAGCAGGCGTATTTTTATTGGGCAGGGTTTACCCTATGTTTAATAGCACGGAGTTAACTATCCTGGCAATAATAGGGTGCTTTACTGCATTTATGGCGGCAACAATTGCATTAACTCAAAACGATTTAAAACGCATCCTGGCTTATTCTACTATATCACAATTAGGCTATATGGTAATGGCTATGGGTGTTGGCGCTTACTCATCATCGCTTTTCCACCTGATTACACATGCTTTTTTTAAATGTCTGTTGTTCCTGGTGGCTGGAATAGTGATCCACCAAATGGCACATATCAGGGATGATAACCAGTTGGACATTGATCCGCAGAATATTTTAAATATGGGCGGCTTGCAAAAAAAAATGCCACTTACATTTGTTGTTGCCGTAATTGGTTCACTGGCGCTTATCGGGCTACCGTTCACATCAGGGTATTTATCAAAGGATGGTATTTTGATACAGGCTTTTGAATGGGCAAAAGATAAAAACGATATTTATCTGTTAATCCCTTTATTTGCAGTGATCACTATTTTCCTAACCGCTTTTTATGTGATCCGTTTAATTGTAAAGGTGTTTTTTGGTGATATGAGGCTATTGGAAAAACATCCGGCTACCAAAGTGCATATCGATGAAGGCGGTTGGCAATATAAATTGCCCCTTGTGTTATTGGCTATTTGCTGCCTGTTTCCGTTCTTCTCAGTAAACCCTGTAGGATACGTGCATTCCTGGTTATTTACAGGGCTTTCTTTACCGGGTAATTCAATTGAGGAAAGTATGTATCATACAGTTATACCAATTGCTGTAACTATTTTAAGCCTTGCAGCAATGTATTGGACTTACACTATCTATAATAAACAAAAAAAAGCAACTCCTTTTTCACAAACCGCATTCTTATTTCGCCTTGCAGCTAACGAATGGTATTTTGATAAAGCTTATAACAGGCTATTGGTAAAGCCTGTACTAGCCGTGGGCAGAAGCGTGTTTTGGTTTGATAGAAAAGTGATTGACGGCTTTATCCACTTAATAGCGAAAACGGGTATGGCATTATCAAAAGTTGCAGCATGGACAGACCAGCACATAATTGATGGCTTCTTAACCTTACTAACTGATATAGTACAAGGTATAGGTAACTTTGCCCGTAAGTTTCAGAACGGTAAGGTTCAATATTATTTATTTAGCATGCTGGTAATTATACTGGCAGTATTTACATTTATTCTATTAAGAAATGAGATATGAGAAGTGAGATTTTTGGGAAATGGGTAATGAAAAAGGGCGAAAGGTTAAATCATTTTGCGAACTCCGCCTGCGGCAGATTTTTTATTTCAAATCTCACGTCTCAAATCTCACATCTAATTCTCACATCCTGTATCTAAAACAATGAATATCCTAACCCTACTCATATTTACACCTATCCTGTTTGGACTTATCATAGCGATACTGCCTTCGTCTTTACGGAGTAGTTTTAAATATATAACCCTGCTGGCCACTTTGGTGCAGTTGGGTATGAGTATCTGGATCTACTGCAACTTTAAAACCGGTGCTGCTTTTGGCGGGATTAACCAGGAGAGTCAATTCCAGTTTATGCAAAAGCTGCCCTGGATAAACCTTAACCTGGGATCGATGGGTAAAATGCAGATAGATTATTTTGTGGGAATTGACGGCCTTTCTATTGCTTTATTGGTAATGACCTCTTTTGTACTGGTCATAGCCGCATTAGCATCGTGGGAGATAAAAAGTAATTTGAAGGGATTTTTTGTGTTATTCCTGCTGCTTGATATGGCGGTTATTGGCGTATTCTGCTCACTGGATTTTTTCCTTTTCTATATTTTTTATGAATTGATGCTTCTTCCACTTTATTTCCTGATCGGGATGTGGGGCGGCGCAAGGCGGGAATACGCGGCTATCAAATTCTTCCTGTATACTTTGTTTGGTTCGGTGTTTATGCTGCTGGTTATGATAGGGCTTTACCTGTCGGTTAAAGACCCTGCAACAGGTAATCATACTTTTAACATGGTACAAATGATGAATCCGGCAAACTATCAGCAGGGATCGGTATTCGCTGTTTTAAGCCATCAAACTATTTTTGGTATTTCTGCAAGGGCAATTGGCTTTGTTATATTGTTTATTGCATTTGCCATAAAGGTACCTGTTGTGCCCTTACATACCTGGCTGCCCGATGCCCACGTGGAAGCGCCAACACCTGTTTCAATTATCCTTGCAGGGATATTGCTGAAAGTAGGGGGCTATGGCATTATTAGGATCTGCATAGGGATATTTCCCGAAATTGCCCATGCCGATGCTTATTGGCTGGGTATGCTTGGCGTAATATCTATTTTATATGGTGCGCTTAATGCCCTTGCCCAGCATGATCTGAAACGATTGATTGCGTACTCCTCTATATCGCACATGGGTTTTGTTTTATTAGGTATCGCTTCTTTAACAACAGAAGGATTAAGCGGCGCGGTGATGCAGATGGTTAGTCACGGGTTTTTATCAACGATGCTTTTCTTCCTGGCGGGTGTTATTTACAACCGGGTACATGACCGTGGTATAACGCATTTTAGGGGATTGGCTACACAAATGCCAAAATATACAGCCTTTATAATGGTGGCATTTTTTGCATCGTTAGGCCTGCCTGGTTTTTCGGCGTTTATTGGTGAATCTTTCTCACTTATAGGTGCTTTCAAATCCTCATCAGTTAACGGCCTGTTGCCTTACTGGATGGCAATATGCGGTTCGGTAGGTATCTTATTAGGCGCAGCCTATTTTTTATGGACATTGCAACGAATGTTTTTTGGGCAGGTGAATTTAAAAGGTGGTTCTGTTTGGAAAACTGCCCTTACTGATTTGAATATCCGCGAAAAAATAACCTTGCTGCCATTAGCCCTTATGGTTTTGGTTTTAGGACTAATGCCATCGTTAGTGTTCGATAAGATAAATGATTCGATAGTTACATTTATACATTTCTTGCAATTAAAATAGGTACATGATAAGTATTAATAGCTCAATAAAATAATGCACGATCTGATACCATTTATTCCAGGGTCTATTTCCAATGTTTGGGGCAGCATTCCATATCTTATGCCCGAAATATATCTGACTATATTATTTATTGTGGTATTGGTAACCGACCTGATCTTTGGCCGTAACTCCGAGAAATTATGCAGGATAATTGCCTGTGCAGGTATTCTGCTGGTGATCCATAAAGATTATCAGCAAATTCAATTGTTATTTGCAAGCGGGCAGGTTAACGGCAGTTTTTTATTCAGCGAAATGCTGCTGTTAAACCGAATAGCTATCGACTTTAAATTTATTATTGATGCGCTGGCATTTGTGCTGGTGCTTTATTTTGAATGGGATAATCGTTTAAGCAGCGATCGCAAAGGATTGTCAGACCTTTATTCTATTGTTATCGGATCCATTTTAGGTTTACACCTGATGACAATGGCGGTGAATCTTTTATCAATCTACCTTGCTATCGAAATGGTTTCCATTGCCTCATACCTGATGGTTGCTTATCGTTCTGATAACGCCTTTAGCACCGAGGCCGGGTTAAAATATGTTTTGTTTGGTGCGGCTTCCTCTGCTCTTATGCTCTACGGCATTTCGCTTTTATATGGCTTAAGCGGATCGCTCAGTTTATTTTCGGGTAATTTGCTACCCGGTTTAATACAGGCTAATCCTTTGGCTGTTTCGTTTGCAATGGTGTTGGTGCTGATAGGGATGGGGTTCAAATTATCGTTTGTGCCTATGCATTTTTGGGTACCCGATGTTTATGAAGGCGCATCAACCCCGGTAACAGCCTGGCTATCCACCTTACCCAAAATAGCAGCCTTTGCATTATTGATCAATTTTTTAAGGCCATTTATTTACTATACCCAATGGAATGCATTTAATTTCAGGCTGACTTTAGAAGTAATTGGCATTATTACCATGATAACCGGAAACTTTGCAGCTGTGCTTCAGCGTAATGTTAAACGGATGCTGGCATACTCCAGTATTGGCCATACCGGCTTTGCTTTAATGGCCATAGTGACTTATTCTTCTACCGGAATTACTGCTTTAACTTATTACCTGGCTGTATACGCATTGGCAAATATTGGTGCATTAGCACTGGCTACTTATTTTGCCAATGTAACTGATGCTGATGATGTAGATGCTTACAAAGGACTTGGCTTAAAATATCCTGCCGCATCAGTTTGTTTTGTAATAATATTGATCTCATTAACCGGATTGCCGGTAACAGCCGGGTTTACCGGCAAGGTGTTTGTGTTCTCGGCGGTATATGGTGTTTATCAGCAGGATCATAATTTATGGTTGTTGTTCTTGATGATTACAGGGGCCTTAACCACTGTAGTGTCTCTATTCTACTATATAAAAATCCCCCTTAATTTATTCTTAAAAAGAACTGAAATTTTAAAAAATACACAAGAAAAATCCTATAATATTATCATTTTGAGTGTAATTATATGTTTTTTGCTTGTTTTTATAGGAATATGGCCTGATATGCTATTTAAACTCCTGTAAAATTTAATTTCTGCATATATTTTCTTAAAAAAATATATTTTTTATTTTGTTTTATTCAAATAATATACTAATTTCAGCAACTTTTTCATTAAGCCTTAAAGCTGCATGAAAGACATGGTAAAAATTTTATAATAGAAACACAACCCTTTCTAGACCTATATTGTGATAAGCCTGACTATTATAGTCAGGCTTCCTTGTTTTAAACTCTTCCGGAGATTGATACATTATAAGCAATGATCAAAAAAATATCGACAAAATCAGCCTGAAAATTTTCCGAATCTGGAAATTGCATAGCATTATATTATCAATTTCCTATTATCAGGATGTTTTTTTAATATTTAAGTGATTTTTTTATAATTTTTATCATAAAATATGAAAAAATGCTAAATTTTTAACCTGTTCATTAATAAATTAACTTTTTTACCATTTTTACATTCTACAAACCATGCTTTCAGCAAATTATTTTTATTAGAATTTAGAAATTAGATGAAACGTTATTTCCCATTTGCAGTAATTGTATTTATTTTAATCTTAACCTTTCTTTTTCCTTCAGTAGATTTTAAAAATACGGGCGATCCGCATTTTAATACCGGCGATATTGCCTGGATGCTGATGTCGACAGCGCTGGTTTTGATTATGACGCCCGGCTTGGCCTTCTTTTATGGCGGAATGGTAAATAAAAAGAATGTGATCTCTACCATGCTGCAAAGCATAGTTTGTATGGTGATCATAACTGTAATGTGGGGTATATTCGGTTTTAGCCTGGCATTTGGTGATAGCATACATGGAATTATAGGAAACCCATCAACTTTTTTTATGATGAAGGGTATGCTGGGCAATGCAACCTGGAAACTTGCCCCAACAATACCTTTGCTACTTTTTGCAATGTATCAACTTAAGTTTGCCATTATTACCCCGGCATTAATTACAGGGGCATTTGCTGAACGGATTCGCTTTAACTCGTATATAATATTTTTATGCCTGTTCACCATTTTTATATTTTCGCCCCTTGCGCATATTACCTGGCATCCTGATGGAATACTTAATAAATTGGGTGTACTTGATTTTGCCGGAGGAACAGTAGTGCATATGTCGGCAGGGTGGGCAGCATTGGCTTCGGCTTTATATTTAAAACGGAGAACTGAAGCAAATCATGCCCCTGCGCGAATTACTTACGTGATGATAGGTACCGGCTTATTATGGTTTGGTTGGTTTGGTTTTAATGCCGGGTCGGCTTTTGGGGCCAATCATTTAGCTGTAACAGCATTAGCGACTAGTACAACAGCATCGGCGGCAGCCGGGTTAACCTGGATATTTTTTGATATGCTACGCGGTAAAAAGCCATCGGCTATGGGCACTTGTATAGGTGCGGTAGTTGGTTTGGTTGCTATTACTCCTGCTGCGGGCTATGTATCAGTTCCGCATTCATTAGCTATCGGTATTATATCGGCAGTGGTAAGCAATCTGGTTGTTGAGTGGCGCACACGTACATCAATTGATGACACGCTTGATGTATTTCCATGCCATGGGGTAGGTGGTATGGTTGGGATGCTGCTAACAGGCGTATTTGCCAGCCAAAAAGTAAACCCGTTAAACACTACTGGAGATGGTTTGTTTTTTGGCCACACTCACTTATTCTTTGTGCAGTTAATAGCCCTGGTAGGTGTTTCTATTTACGCTTTCTTTGGGTCATTGCTTCTGTTGAAAATTACTGATATGATCTCACCATTGCGGGTTTCAGCGGAAGAGGAAGTCATCGGACTTGATATCAGTCAGCATGGCGAAAAACTTTAAAAATTTTAAGTTTTCGGGAAGAAATAAGCAGTTTGAAAAGAAGAATTTTCGTCAACTAACATTTAAAATCCATAAACCAAAACTCACTTTGGTATAAAAAGTAACTTTAAATTGTTTAAAGTTACTTTTTGGCCTATCGGTTCAAAAACCGCTTAATTTTTGTTTTTGAGGGGTTTTTAGTAGATTTGTACTCAACCCAATTATATGTACAACCTGCTTGTTTCTCCCGAAAACGTACAAGCTTCATTGCAGAAGCACGTACTGGCCGATGGCTTCGACCTTACTTTTGACATGGAAAAAAGTAAAGGCGTTTATATTTATGACGCAAAGCATGACCGGACTTTACTCGACTTTTTTACCTGCTTTGCCTCAGTTCCTTTAGGCTATAATCACCCTAAAATGGTGAACGATGAAGCCTTTAAAAAGAACCTGATGCTGGCAGCTTTGACCAACCCATCAAATTCAGATATTTATACAACACAATACGCCCAGTTTGTTGAAACTTTTGACAGGGTAGGCATACCTGAATACCTGCCTCATGCATTTTTTATTGCAGGCGGTTCATTAGCGATTGAGAATGCTTTAAAAGTTGCCATGGACTGGAAGGTTCAAAAGAACTTTGCAAAGGGCTACACAAAAGAAATTGGTTTTAAAGTGATCCATTTTGAGCGTGCTTTTCATGGCCGCTCGGGTTATACTTTAAGCCTTACCAATACACAGCCTGTAAAAACCAAATGGTTCGCCAAATTCGACTGGCCGAGGGTTTCCCTTCCGCAAATTAACTTCCCATACAGCGACAGTAACCATGAGGATTTATTAAGAAGAGAAGAGCTATCAATTGCACAGATAAAAAAGGCTTTTGAAGAGAACAAGGATGATGTTTGCGCTATAATAATTGAGCCTATACAATCAGAAGGAGGCGATAATCACGTAAGAAAGGAGTTTTTAGAAAAGCTAAGACAACTTGCTGACGAGAATGAAGCGTTATTGATATATGACGAAGTGCAGACAGGTGTTGGGCTTACCGGCAAGTTTTGGTGCCATGAGCATTTTGGCGAAAACGCCCGTCCGGATGTATTGGCCTTCGGCAAAAAAATGCAGGTGTGCGGTATATTGGCCAGCAGAAGAGTTGATGAAGTTGAAAACAATGTATTCAGGGTTTCTTCGCGCATTAACTCCACCTGGGGAGGTAGTTTGGTTGATATGGTAAGGTCTTCGAAAATAATGGAAATTATAGCCGAGGATAACCTGTGTGATAATGCTGCCAATATGGGTGATTACCTGCAAAACAGCCTGGTGAGTATCGCCGAAAAACATTCCATTATGACTAATATTCGTGGTAAAGGGTTGTTAACAGCATTTGATTTTCCGGGTAAAACTATAAGAGATAAATTTATTAAACTGGGATTAGCAGAAAACGTGATGTACCTTGGTTGCGGGGAACATAGTATCCGTTTCAGGCCTGCACTTATTATTGAGAAAAAACATATTGACGAAGGGCTCGAAATACTTGAAAAAATATTGCCCCAATTGTAAGTTCAATGTAAAACAATTGATACAAAAACCTGTTTTTAAAGGAAATTAGCCATATTTCCACTCGTTAGGCAATAAAATGCCTAAGTCACGTTAA
>JABDFZ010000134.1 GCA_013286325.1 Bacteroidota bacterium
ACGGCTTTTTGCCATTATTGCTGGCCTCATCATGCTCATCGCCTGTATCAATTACATGAACCTTGGAACTGCGCGCAGCGCCAGGCGCGCCAGGGAAGTGGGTATCCGGAAGGTGGCCGGTGCAGGCCGAGGCGTACTTGTAAAGCAATTTCTGGGAGAATCGGTTTTGACTTCCCTGATCGCGGGGGCGTTTGCACTGCTCATTGTCAAAATCAGTCTTCCGGGGTTTAGTAAACTTATAGACAAACAACTGGATATCCCTTTCGGCAACTTTAATTTTTGGCTGGCAGGACTTGGTTTTATACTTTTCACCGGACTAATTGCAGGAAGTTACCCTGCTCTTTATTTATCTGCTTACAGACCGGTAAAAGCATTGAAAGGGGTACTGAGATCAGCAGGTACCCTGGTTGCACCACGCAAAGTATTGGTGGTGGTGCAGTTTACCCTGGCTATCGGGTTTATTATCTGTACGGTGGTGATCTACAAGCAGATTGGTTTTGTACAAAATCGGGATACCGGATATAACAAATCGGAACTGGCTTATGTGTACATGAAGGGGGACATGGAGAAAAATTATGCGATGATCCGGAATGAACTAATAAGCAGCGGTGCCATTACCAGCATTACCCGTACCAATTCGCCTATACATGATTTGTGGACTGGTAGTGATCAATACAATTGGCAGGGGAAAACGCCAGGTACGCACATAAACTTTGCCGAAAATATGACCGATAAGGATTTCACGAAAACCATGGGCTTACCCTTGCTCAGTGGGCGGGACCTGGATATTTACGAATATCCTAACGATACCACATCAGTGTTGCTTACACAGACGGCAGTAAAAACCATGGGCTTTAAACAAGCTGTGGGGCAAACTATCCGGCTCGATGATAAGGAACTGCATGTAGTAGGCGTGGTCAAAGATTTTGTTGCCGGCTGGCCTTATCAGCTGCCACAGCCAATCATTATCAGGGGAGCAACAAAACCATTCGGCACCCTTAGCCTGAAACTGAATAGCGGGCATACCGATTCAGATAACTTAGCCAGGATAAGCCAGATCGTTCGGAAATATAATCCTGATTATCCTTTTGAAAGCCGGTTCGTAGATGATTCTTATGCGTTTGGGTTTAGCAGGGATCGCCATATTGGGACATTCTCAGCAGTATTTGCCGGATTAACCATATTTATTTCCTGCCTTGGTTTGTTTGCCTTATCAGCGTTCATGGCCGAGAACCGTAGAAAGGAAATTGGTATCCGCAAAGTTTTGGGTGCAACGGTAACAGCAATTACGACTTTATTGTCTAAAGATTTCCTCAAGTTGGTTATCTTATCATTCGTCATAGCTTCTCCGATAGCCTGGTTATTGATGAATGATTGGCTGAAAACCTTCCCATATCGTATTTCCATTAATTGGTGGGTGTTTGGACTTACCGGGCTCCTGTCTGTAATTATTGCAATTCTTACGGTAAGTTACCAGGCCATAAAAGCGGCTATTGCAAATCCGGTAAAAAGCCTTCGCAGCGAATAAGTCCCGGATACTAAATTATCTGTAACCTATCAAATGTAGCTCCATTGCAGTTTAGAGATTAATTATCTCCAATGCGCGAATAGAAACCCGAAAGTAATTTAATTCCTCATTAAGGTGTCTGAATCAATAGTATTTAATCTGATACAGATTTTTTTCTTACCATATGACAAGACATTTTGCCACGTTAATCTTGACTTTTACACCAATTATATTAAACGTACACCGCTTTCAAGTCCTGTAATTGATAACCATGATAACCCAAATAGAAACGATAAGAAGTACAAGATCTTTGCTGCTTGAACAGGTAAAAAATCTTAGCATCGAACAATTTAACCAAATTCCGGAAGGGTTCAGCAACAATATTAGCTGGAATATGGGACATTTGGTAGCTGTGCAACAAGGAATATGTTACCAAAAAGCCGGCTTGCCACAATTGATAAGTGATGATTTTTTTGAAAAGTTTAAGCCTGGTTCCAAACCGAACGGGATTTTTAGCAAGAACGACATCTTGCATATCAAAGAGTTGTTGGTTATTACACTGGACCAATTAGAAAACGATTACAACAACCTGGTCTTTTGCAATTATACCGTCTGGTTTACACGAATCGGCACGAGGGTGAATAACATAGATAACGGATTGAAATTCCTGTCATTTCATGAGAAATTACATTCTGGTACTATTGCGGCACTAAAAAGATTAGTGACAAACTAAGTTGATAACACTAACAGGCTGCATATTTTATATTTTGAGGTTTACAAATAGCTTGTTCACTCGACAAAGTGGATAAGGTTAAGTACTGACAAATCCTCTGAAAGATGAAAACTGCACCATAATTTAATATAGATATTACATGAAAAACATACTTCAATCAACAGCTAAAGTGCGATTTCAAGACTGCGACCCATTTAATCATTTATATAACACCCGTTATTTGGATTATTTTTTAAACACCAGGGAGGACCAATTACTGGATGCTTACAAGTTGGACGTTTTTGGCAACATGAACGATGGCGGCTTTGTTTGGCTTGTTTCGAGCAACCAGATATGCTATCTGAAACCGGCCAATATGGGAGAATCAATTGTAATTGATTCCCAACTTATCGAAGAAACATTCAGAAGCCTTGTTGTAGAGATGCGTATGTGGGATGAGGAGATGACTGAACTGAAAGCAATGCTTTTGACGAAATTTGTCTACTACAACATAAAGACACAGAAGCCCGCGCTCCATCCTGAACCCTTAAGTATTCTATTTAAAGAAATAGTTTTGCCTGTTGCACAAAACAATTTTGAAGAACGTAAAACTTTTTTGATCCGGCAAATCAGGTAGCAAAGAGCCCGTGAGCGCCATGAGCGAAGGATAAACAGGCGCTTTGAGGTGCGGCAAACAAAGGATGTTGATAATGGGGCCGGGCTCGATTTATATTTGATGGAGCAACTGGTTTTTAACTTGACATAGCTGCGGCCTATCTGAAAATAACAAGACGTAAAGATCAATCAGCTATCGCCAAAATCAGGTCCGTTATTAATTGTGGCTGCTCCATTGTTATCATGTGGCCGCCCGGTAGAATTTCAATACTCACTCCATATTTACTTAGTCGTTCTTTTGCCAGTCTTACCTGTTTAGGCTCAAACTGGTCTTTGTCGCTTCCCACAATATAAAACGAAACACAATGGTACATTTTTTCAACAATAGGAAACAAATTCAGGCGTTCCCGGTTTGCCTTATGCTCATCTACAAAACCGGCAGCATAGTGCATAAAAAGCACACCGTTTCTCCTCCTAACTGCATCGCGTACTTCCGATAGTTCGGCTTCGGTTACTTGGTACTTTTTAGACCACATCCCCTTAATCATACCATTAAAGGCGAGATCTGAGGTTTGCGCTTTTATAGTACCTCTTTTCCCAAATCGAGTTTTGAGCAAGGGGGTAGTAAGCAATGGATGAGAGTGGCCATCCGCAAAATACCCGCCATTGATAAACAATACTTTAGTAATGACGGTTGATGGTTTTATTCCGTTTTCTGTTTTTTCCTGCTGTCTTCGTAACAGCTCGAGTGCGACTAAAGAGGAATAGTCAAACGTTGCTATTGCCGTGGATTCAATTCGATGATGATTCCATAATGCTTCTACAAGGTCGGCCCTTTCAAAAGTTGAGTATGGATAATTTTCAGGTTTGTCCGATTCACCCTGCCCTACATATTCAACATATAGCCGGTTAAGTGGCTTCTGATCTTCCATCAAGGCATCTATTTTAGACCAATCATAGGAGCCGGACGGAAATCCGGGCAGAAACGAAATTATTTTACCCCGGTTTTGCTTTGGATAAGTAATGAGCTTATTAAAAACGAACAAATTTTTTGATTGTGCCGTTTCACCTTCGTCAACTATACATTTTGCTGTAGTATCGTAAGGCAACCGCTCACCTGCATTGAACCATTCTTTTGCAGAAATAATGCCCGGAACAGAACCGTTATTATTGATGGATTGCATGGTATGTTTTTATTTACAAAATAAGGGAGATAAAGAATCCAACGGCTTGTCAATTGACAAGAAATACAACATAAGACTCTAAAAGCAATATTAATTCTGGAACGGGTTAGTGGTTAACTATAAGACAAAGCCGAAAATGATCCTCTATTATTTTTGGTCAGGAGGCTATTATTAACTTAATTAAAAATGCCCGAAACCGGGCATTTTGCAATAAATGGCAAAACTGAAGATTATGTATGCTGATTAAAACGAGGGGCATATGAGTAAAAAATCAATCTGTAGGAAAATAGCCCTGCACTGAAACACTGTTCAGCAATAATCTGGCTAAAATCCGCTCATTTATTTTTTTCCTCCCAATGCAACTGCGGCATCATCGCTGAACATGTCGCGAAACATTTTCCATCCTTGAGGAGTCTTTTTCCATATGGTAAGGAACTTTCCTTTTGCAATCGTTTTTTGCTGATCGTCAAACATTTCAAACTGTCCCTGCTCGGTAACATAATGATCAGTAAGTCCATATAGTCCTTTAGTCGTGAAAACAATGCCCCTCACCCCTGCTTTACAAGCGAAACCGAAAAAAGCCAGCATCATTGGCTTGCCTGACAGAACAGGCCGGCCGGGAGGCATGATCGCGCCATCCGTAGCATAGCATTTAAGAAACAATGATGTATCCTGTTGCGCGAAAGCTTTTGCGTAAATGGAGTCGACCCGGGCAATGTCTTTTTTAACCAAAGCCGAATCGGTTTTTAACGGTTGCCGAATTGCGCCGTGCGCGTTAAAGCTGAGGATTATTAATAAAAATAAAGCTGATGTAGTTATTGTTATCGATTTCATGATAAGATATTTTATTGTTAGTTTTTGTTCCTGTGTTTATATCCTCGTTATTTCATGGCTTCAAACACCCATGCCTGCAATGGAGAATGCGTTGGTTTATCGCCCAATTGTCCGATTAATTCTTTTGTAAGTGCTTCTCCGATCTTATAGATAAAGGACTGATTTCTTTGCATCAGGATCTTCGCGATAGGTAAACCTTCGATAAACCCTTTGGCTGCAATGGTGGCAGATTCTATCGTTCCGATTTTTTTAACCGAATCGACCCGGATATTCCGAAAGCCGGATCGCTCCAATAGCTGAAGGGTCTCGCTTTCATCCTTCATAGAGAATGGGCCAATGTTTTGCGGGATGGGGTTCTCGCCTAAAAATGAACCAATAACTTTCATACCGATTGCCCATATGCCATTGTCTTTACTGTCTCCCCAGACATTAAACAACACACGTCCTTCTTTCTTTAAAACCCGCATAATTTCTGCCAGTGCTTTCTCTTTATCTGGTACCAGCATCAATCCAAACTGGCAAATAACAAGATCAAAAAAATCATCCGGATATGGCATTTCTGCCATGTCAGCAACATCCCATAAAATGTTATCCGCCAAAATTTTTTGCCGGGCGATCGTTAACATATCGGGATTAATATCGGTTGCTGTTAACATAACAGATTCCTTTAAATATGCCTGCAGGTGACGCGTGACGCGCCCTGTTCCGCAAGCAAGTTCAAGTACTTGTTTAACCTTATCATTACCTATGCGTCGTACAAGGTCAAGCGCAAAAGGTTCAAATAAAAACGGCCCAAGATAGTCCTCGTAAGCCAAGGGAATTGAACCGCTGAATGCAATTTGATTAGTTTCCATAAATTCTATAAAAATTAGTTCCAGGATTAATTATCACAAAGGTTCTGAAGAGTTTTTAGCTTCTACTTGACATTTGGCAAGAAATCACTTGCCAAATGTTAGCCTCTCTATGATGTTTCCGGAGACTGCACATTTAAGGGCTTTTGTAATATGAGGTTGCGAATAGAAGCTAAATGTGAAAAAAGAACAATGGGTACGATCACAGCCGGAAGCAGAATATAGGGGAATAGTCCGAGGGCAATATCAGGTTGCCCGGCTCCTATCAGACCCGGGTTCGGCATGGAAAGCACCGCTACTCTTGACGCATTGATCACCAGCAGCAGGCAAAGTAAATTCCATGCTATCAAAACAGTTCGGTTTAGCTGCTTTTTGACAAATCCGAAATAGAATATAATCGGAGCAGTTATCCCTGATAAAATATCAAAATTGCTGCCTTCAAAGGTCATGGCTTTTGGGACGTATTTATAAACAAACAGAAAATACAATACCGTTTCAACCAATAGCGCAACGCTATGTATCAGGGTCAGATTAGCGATACTAAGCCTGTCGATGAATAATCTTCCCTTTTTGATCAGGAACAGAATTATAATAAGCGCTGTTGGCGGTCCCACCAGCAGGGGTAATTTTGGAGGAACGTCCTTAGATAAATGATAAAAGCCCGAAAGACCCAGTATCACTTGTATGACGACCCAACTGGTCACAATCACTAAAAAGGTTTTTGATGCGTGTGCCGCCCTGTAAAACAGGTAAATAGTTACAGCAACGGTTAATTCGAATAAAAGGCTCACATAAAATGGCAAATGTCCCATGTCGTTTAATTTTTGGAACAAATGACGATAGAATAAGCCTGTTGCTACTTGTCAAATGGCAAGAAATTACGAAGCCTTTTTCAAAAAATCTCTTCTTATACGGCTTAAGGAGCTGTCGGTGATGCCAAGATAAGAGGCGATATGTTTCAGTGGCGCATGTTGAAAAAGCTCCCTGTTATTACTCAGTAATTCTCTGTAACGATCTTCAGCACTTTTATTGATCATGGATAAAGTGCGCTGTTTATAAGCTACAAATTCTTTTACCATTACCATCCGTGCAAACTCCCTGAACTCGGGCACAGTATGATAAAGCATATTTATCGAATCAAAGGAGGCCAGGTAACCTTTACAATCTGTTATTGCTTCAATATTTTCGGTTGAAGGGATATGTAAAAAAAGTGAAGCGATCTCGAATACTACCCGATTCTTAGGATAGAAGAAAGTAGTTACCTCGTTTCCCTGTGTGTCATAGGTGAATGCTCTCATAAAGCCATCGGCCAAATAAAAATAGCAACTGTTATTACCACTCCTAAGCAGGAAATCATTTTTCGAAAATGTTCTTTCTTCAAAATGTTCAGCAATCTTTTCCAATGCCTGTCGGCTAACCATTATGTTCGGTGTAGTTTCCCTTACAAAATCAATCAATATTTGCTTGTCCATTTTTTAAACCCCTTCTTTTATGTCTTTTACAAGTTCCCGTTTATAGATCTCAACTTCGATCCGCTGTAAGGTTACTTCCTGACCTTTGATTTTTCTGTTGTAATTCAATTCAAGATCCAGTAGGGGCATTACTGTATGGAATTTAGCATCGTAAAAGTCATCAGGGTTTAGCAATACACTGCGATTTTTTATCATCGGGAAACTATTGCTTTGTGTTAATTGATTTAACGTTTTATATATTGGGTTTACCAAATCACCCAGGGGTAAATCGATGCTTCTTCCACCGCCGGCCTTTGTATAAGTTGAGTTAAAGCTTACCTCGGGGAAGAATTGGCTTTTGGCTTCGCTCAGGGCATAAACGCTTTTTTTCAAAGTGAACTGCTGAGTCCTGATACTCTCATTATTGTTTAACCCATAGCTGATATATTTTTCGAGGTTCTGCTGCCCATACGCCAGCTGACTTCCTAAACAACATAACAAGATATAAAATGTATTTTTCATTGAATTATGTTTTAATATTGAACATTGTTCATATAAAGTGTAAAAATTTTTATTTTCTGCTCAGGAGCTTTACAAACTCTTCGTGTGCAGCAAAAAGCACGTGTTCAGAATCTCCCAGGTTAACTGCCTTAATACTGCCACGGATATGAAGCGAGCACATCCCATGCACGGTACTCCAAATCCCAAACGATAACGGCTCAAGGTGGTGACCCGAAAAATAACCATGCGCCATACATTGTTCTACTGTGGTTTTTAAAACATTAAATGTAGCCTTACCTTCGTTCCACTCTTCCTCTTCTACTTTCTTCAAAAACTCCATTGGCGCTTTCATATTGAACATCAGGTCATACATATCCGGATTATCAACTGCAAACCGGATATATACACGCCCTATAGCTGCCAGGCGCTCCATCGGCTCGGCAACGCTCATGAGTACGCGCATTTCGCCTCCCAATTGCTTAAACCCAAGTGTATGCAATTCGTGCAGAATTGAATCCTTATCCTTAAAATATACATACACCGTACCCACGCTATAGCTTATTTCATCGGCGATGTTTCGGATAGTAGTTTGCTCTATGCCGTTTTCAATGAACAGTTTTTTTGCACCCTGCAAAATAAGGGCTCTTAGTTCTTCTTTCTCT
>JABDFZ010000135.1:0-7624 GCA_013286325.1 Bacteroidota bacterium
ACCCGGTGTAATCCCGGTCCATCGTTTAAAAGTGCGTGTAAATGCACTTAGCTCATTATAGCCCAGCATATACGAAATCTCCTTTACCGGAACATCTCCGGCTTTTAAATAGTTTATTGCTAGTGACTTCCGCACTTCATCTGTTATTTGCTGAAAATTAATCCCTTCCTCCTTTAATTTACGCTGAATGGTGCGGGTACTAAGGTTAAAGTTAGCCGAGATATCATCCAGCGATACCATGCCCAGATAAGAGTTACCCAATAAATAGTTATAGATCCGTTTATTCAGTGCTTGTTTTTCGGTACTGATCTTTTTTGATTCCGGTATTTTTTGCAGCAGCATACTCTGCAGTTCGTAATTTGCAGTAATTATGGGTTCGTTCCAGTATAGTTTATCAAATGATAGCGTGTTTTCATCTGCTCCAGTTAAAACTTTACAACGCATCACTCGCTCCAAGTCATTTGCATTATCCACCTGCCGCATATATTTAACTTCCATGGGCTTTATCTTTTTCAACATCAGCCCGTCCATTTCATGTATTGTAAATACCATTAGCAAATCGAGTGTTTGCACAACTGGTACCAGGTTTTGCCAATCGGAAAGCGTGGGTACAAAGTAAAGTGTAAATGTATCTTCATCCTGGATTATTTCTACCTTAAAAGCATCGGTAAGTAAATGAATAAGGGAGGATGCTATAGTAATAGCTTCTCCAACAGTTTGGCTGCTTTTTATAATCTCGCCAACAACACCGAGTGCCGACAGTTGTAATGCTTCTCCAAAATGTAATCCAAAAAAATCGTCTTTACTTAAATGGATGGCATTAACCCATGCATCAGTTACTTGTTTTTGAGACAATACCTTTTGTTTATCATGCAGTTCCTTGTCTGTAATATTCGATAATCTGCACAACATTTCCGGTGAAATATCTCTTTGAGCTGCGTAAGCTAATAAGCTTATTATTAATTTTTTTTGCTGGTCTTCCATAGCTATTTAAAATCCTGAACGAATATAAACAGCTAAATCTTCAAAAAATAATATTGGCGCAAAATGGTAAGCTAATGTCGCTTAGTGGTAACTCCCGGGTGCCGTAATCGACGGACATTTGTCATATAAATTTTAAAGAAAAGGAGAAAACAACATGTCATTTATTAAAGTAACAAACGGAACAAATTTATTTTATAAAGATCAGGGAAGTGGTATTCCAGTAATCTTCGTACACGGCTGGTGCATTAACTGCGATTCGTGGGAATACGTAATGAACGAACTTACAGACAATGGTTTCAGGTGCATTGCTTATGATCAGCGCGGATGCGGCCGTTCAGACCAGCCATGGCGCGGGTACGATTATTGCACTTTAGCCGATGATCTTGCAGCAGTGATAGACAGGCTCGATCTGGATAAAGTAATACTGGTAGGCCATTCTTTAGGCTGCGGTGTTATTATGCAATACCTTGCTGATTATGGCGAATCGCGTGTAATAAAAGCGGTGCTACTTGGCACAACAACTCCAAATATTGCTAAAAGTATGGCTAACCCGAACGGCCTTGACCGCGAGCATTTTAATGAATCTATAGATTTTATAAAAAGAGACCGGGCAGGATATGTTTACAGCCTTGTGGATGACTTTTTCGGTGTTCAATTTGAAGGCAATGTTGTATCGCAATACATGATTGACTGGACGTTCGGAATAACCATGCAGGCATCATCAAGAGCTGCAACCGAGATGCTAAACACAGCCTACACAAGCAATCAGCGTGAAGAATTAAAACGGATAAGCATACCTGTATTATTGCTGCATGGCGACAAAGACGTAAGCTGCCCGATAGCCTTAACTGCCCAGCCAACTCTCGACCTATTGATCAACGGCGAACTAAAAGTTTATGAAGACAAAGCCCATGGCATGTACATCAGCGAGGGAAATGTAATCGGCGCAGACATTATCAACTTTATCAATAAAGAATAAACTTATGAAACGCCTGGTAATAATATGCCTTACGGCTTTATCAAGCTATGGGTACGCACAAAAAACAATAACAAGTAACACAATAATTAATAAATCAAATACAAAAATCATGGAAACTGAAGCAAAAAAAGTAGTAACTGAATTTTTAACAGCAGTACAAAACGGAGATAATCAAAAACTGGCTGAATTACTAAGCCCCGAAATTAAATGGAGCCAGCCAGGTAACAACAGGGTATCGGGCATTAAGAACTCCAACATGGAAGTATTTCAAATGGTTGGTAAAATGTTCGAGCTGTCATCCAATACATTAAGACTGGCCGATATTAAATCTATCAGTGTAAACGGTAATAAAGTTGCCTGCCTGTTACACTGGAATGCAGCACAGCCAGCCGGTGGTGTTTTAGATGTAGATAATATTGATGTTTACACCGTTGAGAATGGTCAGATCACTAACGCAGATATCTACTCGGCAGATCTGGCTAAGGAAAACGCATTCTGGGGGGAATAAATTCAGGACCAGAATCATAAATTAATTTCTCCGCAGGGCTTCTCATTTTGAGGGCCCTGCATTGTTTTAATAACAACTAAGCTTCTACAGTAATGGTGTATCCTTTATTTGCGTCTCCTCTAATATGCGCAGTTTGTCCGGCTTTTATTGCAACTGCTCCACCTTCAACGGCAACATCGGGGGTTAAAATTGATACATAATATTTGGCAGCGGAATCTGCGGGAACACTTGCGCTGGCACCTGCGTCTAAATTCAATGTGTGCCAGGCAGTAGCAAACTCATCAGGAAGCTGGGCGTTTTGCTGGAAAATTACAATTTGCGAATTATTCTTGTCGCTAGACGAATTGATAAAATTCAGATTATCCATTATGAGGCTTTTTTGAGCTTTAAATCTTGCAAGAAAAAATATAATATACTGTATATTACTATATTTCTTTTACATCTGCTGCTTTTATCCAACCCTCATTGCCATTGGCGAGCTTTATCTTTATCCAGCCGTTGCTATCATCTAAAACGTTAACCTTAGTTCCATCATGGATCACAAAAAGCGTTGCCGTCTTTTCAACCGGACCACTTTTCACGTTAACAGAATTACTGAATATAATAGCTTCTTTATGCCCGTTAAAATAACTTTCCTGCAAACCGGCAATAACAAATGTAAAAACACCAATAACAAATAAAGCAATAGCGCCAAAAAACGAAACCTTTTTTACAGTAACCGACCCTGTGAAAAAATAAAGCACCAACACACCCGATCCCAAAAAAACAAAAAGTATGCTTAGTATAGCTAATGCATTAATTGAAAAAGCTAAAACAAAGCCCTTCCACCACCTTGCCAGAAAAAACTCAGGGCTTTCGTCTATTTTATCAGTAGTTTTTAAGTTTACAAAACGGATATTAAAGTTAATATCTTCATCGCCGGGGGAAAGCTTATGAGCTTTTCCATAATAAAGAAGTGCTGCAGGTATATCATCATTTTTATAACTGGCATTACCCATATTAAAATAAAGCGCAGCCGATTGATAGCCATCACTCAATAGTTGCTGATACTTTATCAATGCTTCTTTGTAGTGCCCTTTATTATAATCGGAGTTGCCGCTGGCAAAAAGCGCCTGTTCCTTATCATTGCCGAAGCATAGTGACGGTATAACAAACCCAATAAACAAATATAATATCCGTTTCAACATATTAAATTTCATTTTCAATGTCACTTATAATGCCTTTTGCTTTTTCGAATACTTCCTGTTTTGAAATATGTGTAACAGGCGCATAACGCGCCATTTCGCACAGATCCAGTGTTTCCAGTACCCTGCTGATCAATTGATCACCCAAAGATTTATTCTTTAGCGACGATGCAATGGTTTCTCTGTCCAAATTTGCGTATGGTATATTAAGTTTATCGCTTATGTAGCCGTATATGCCTTTAAACACATCTTCATAAAAACCTGTAGTATTATTAGCTATTAGCTGCTTTTGCGCATTTGCCAGGTGTTTTGCAGCAATTTTTCCTGCCCTTTTATTCTTTACTTTTACAATATCACTGTTCTCTTTCAACATTTTGTTGCGGTAGTTATAAGCAACAACACACAAAACAGGCCCCAATACAAGTAATAAATAATACCAAAGCGAGCCAAAAAATTCATCGCCAAGCTTACTCAAAACCGTATCATTAGTTTTAATGTACCTTATGTCTTTACCAAGCAATTTAATATCCTGTTTATCAACACCAACTAAGGCAGTTACATTACTTTCGGCAACACCCTTGTTTACTTTTACATGAAAGCCCTTCGATGTTAAGGTTACATACCTATTAGTTGCCGGGTTAAAATAAGAGAACTTTACGGGGTCAATATTAAAATCACCCTCATGCCTTGTTATCAGCAGGTAATTATATATCCGGCTGCCCGACACGCCGCTGATATTCTCTGTGGTGGTATCTGTTATTTTTGGATCGTACTTTTCAAAATCGGCAGGAAAGCTGGTGTTGATGGTTTTTAATAACTTAATATTACCCGATCCAGTAATTTTGGCCTTATAATTTAAATCTTCATTAGCTTTTAGTTCGGCTTTATCAATAGCAGTCTCAATTTTAAAAGCCCCAACAGCGCCGGTAAAACTATCCGGTTTTCCTGCTTCAGGCAATGGTTTTACATGAATAACAACCGGAGCACTTTTAATTTGAACCGTTTCTTCTTTAAATGACCCGCCAAAAAGCTGATCCATTACATCTCCTGTCTGCACTGGCACCCTTACTGCAAAGGTCATTTCCATAGGTTCAATGGTGATGTTGCCAGCATGTTCAGGAAACAGTATGGTTTGCTTAATATCAGCGGTATTATATTTCAACCCTTTATAAGTTTCAACTTTCCACTCTACCTGTTGTTGCGGACTTCTGATATCCTCATTCCAGAAACCGGTTAAATCTGGCACCTTATCAGTCCTGCTGTCTTCGATGCCAATCCGGGTGTACAGCCTGAAACTCACTGTCAGTTGCTCTCCCTGGTAAACATTTGCTTTATCAACTATGGCCTTAATAAAAAGTGATTTTGAAATATTAGCCGAATTATTAGCCACCATTCTTGGATCCGATGCAATTTGCTGGTTATTGTTTTGCTGAACAGGCTGACCTTTAACGACTTTAATCTTGATGGCATTAGAGCTGAGTTTACGCCCGTTTACAACAATTGTAGCCGGGCCTATGGTATATTCACCTACTTTAACTGCAGTTAAAATATAGATGTAAGCATTACTAATAACGCCGTTGTTATCAACAGATGTATTTCCGCTTGATAGAACCTGAAATCCGCCAAAGCTGGGAGGACTAAAATCACCTCCGTTACCGTTCAATGAAAAATTAACCTGGAACTGTTCACCAGTACCCACGGTAGTTTTACTTACAGTGGCAGTAAATTTCGCATCCTGGGCAAATGATATTCCTGCCCAAAACAGTAAAAAGGTTAATATATAGTACTTTAGCTTCATTTTTATTTAGTTGATTGAGTTGGATTAGGTTGAATGAGTTGATTAAGTTAACACATGGCATCTAAACCATTGACTTAATCAACTCATTCAACCTAATCAACCTCTTCATCCTACCAATCCTTGGCAATATGCATTTTCACACCTTTTAATTTTTTGTTCTTTAACTTATCCTGGGTTTGCTTTTCATCATTATTAATGGCGTCCAGCATTCTTTCCGCATCTTCTTTAGATAATTTATCAGGCTGGGCTTGTTGTTTCTGCTGTTCTTTTTTATCCTGATCCTTTTTATCCTGGTTTTGCTTATCCTGATCTTTTTTGTCCTGATCTTTCTTATCCTGGTCCTGCTTGTCTTTGTCCTTATCCTTATCTTTATCCTTTTTATCGTCTTTTTTCTGCTGATTCTTGTCGTCCTTACTTTTTTTGTCCTTCTGCTGTTGCTCTTTTAGCTTCTCCTGTGCATAAGCAAGGTTATACCGCGTTTCATCATCTTTCGGATTATTAAGCAGGGCTTTTTTGTAGGCATCAACGCTTTCGTCGTATTTTTTATTCCCTAATAATGAGTTGCCTAAGTTATGGTAAGCTTTTGCAGCAACATCCTTATCTGTGGCCGAACTTGCAAGCTGCTTGAATTGGTCCGCTGCTTCGGTATATTTTTTTTGCTTATACAAGGCATCGCCAAGATTAAAGTTACCCTCCACGCTTTTACCTTTAGAAACAGCATTCCGGTAATTGGCTTCGGCTTCGCTATATTTTTTTTCCTCATAAAGTTGATTGCCTTTATGTACATAGGTTTTAGGACGCTGAGCGTACAACCACCCCACTTGCAGTAAAAATAATATGATGATAATTAGCTGCTTCATGCGTTTTTCACTTCAAATAATTTCAAATTGCTTAACCGCTGACTTTTACGGTTCGGGATAAAAAACTCGGCAACAAGCAATAAAAATGCAAAAGCCAGGAAAAACTGGAACCTATCCTCAAAATTCTTAAAGCTTTTGGTATCAAAAGTTTTACGCTGAATTTTATTGATCTGGTCCATCACTATATTTAACCCGCTGTTGGCATTGGTGGCCCTTACATATGCACCATTGCCCGCAGCGGCAATTTCCTTGCCCATATCTTCATTAAGCTTACTCACCACTGTTTTCCCGGTACTGTCCGTATGAAAGCCAACCTGTTTCCCGTTCTCATAAATTGGAATAGGCGCTCCCTCTGCCGATCCAACCCCGATTACGTGTACCGAAACATCTTTATCAGCAGCATTTTTAGCAGCGGCTACAGCATCATCCTCATGGTTTTCGCCATCGGTTATAATTATCATTGCCTTGCCTGTTCCGTCTTTAAAATCAAATGATTTCATTCCCATATCAATGGCAGCCCCTATAGCAGTTCCTTGAGTTGGTACCATGTTGGTGTTAATGGTATTTAAAAACAGCTTAGCTGCCGAGTAATCGGTGGTAACCGGCAATTGTACATAAGCTTCACCTGCAAAAACTACTATGCCAATGCGGTCGTTATGCAGGTTATCGATAAGTTGTGCTATAGCGCGTTTAGCATTTTCCAAACGGTTAGGCGCTAAATCCTGCGATAACATACTGTTCGATACATCGAGCAATATCATCAAATCTGCGCCTTTGCGTTTTTCTTCCTCCATTTTCGAGCCTATCTGCGGGTCGGCTGCACCTACCAGTAAAAATGTATAGGCCAAGGCAAATAAAATAAACTTCAGCCATGGTCTCGAAAAAGAAACATCAGGCATCATCAGCTTCACAACATTTTTATCCCCCAGCCTGGTAACGGCCTTTTTTTTCCATCTGCTAACCATACCAAAAAGCAGCACAAAAACCGGGATAACTGCTAATCCCCACAAAAAATCTATATGTGCAAACCGTAGCATATTTTAAGTTAAAGCCCCCTTTAGCAATGTGTTTTTTAATCCGAACTCAAGCAATAAAAACAATAAGGCAATAATTGCAAATGGCAAAAACATCTCTGTTTTTTTATGATACTGAGTAACATCAATCTTAGCCTTTTCCAGTTTGTCTATTTGCTCATAAATATTTCTTAACGTTTCGTTATTGGTAGCTCTGAAATATTTACCGCCTGTAATATTTGCAATTTTTGTAAGCGTGCCCTCATCAACATCAACAGGCATCTTTTGATATTGTATG
>JABDFZ010000135.1:7634-8278 GCA_013286325.1 Bacteroidota bacterium
CGACCGTATTGGTTTGGTGATCTTCAGCGGTGAGAGCTTTACTCAATGCCCATAGCCGTTTGTACCGGGTATGGTGCAAAGCCATGTGTGCCCAAACCAACCGTATAAACCCTTACATTAAATTGTTTAGCAATTTCCGCAGCTGTAATTGGCGGTATTGAACCCATATTGTTCGAACCATCAGTAAGCAGTATAATTACCTTACTTTTTGCTTCACTTTCTTTAAGCCTGTTCACCGCCGTAGCAAGCCCCATCCCGATAGCAGTGCCGTCGTCAATCATTCCGTTCTTAATATCTTTATAAAGGTTGATAAGCACATCATGATCTATTGTTAAGGAATTGAGTTTGCGCATCCAGGATTTTTGTGGTTGTTTATTATTATTCCACCAAACCAATACGGTCGTCAGGGCGGTTTTTTATAAAATCTATGGCGATATCTTTACCTGCCTCCAATCTGTTAGGTGAAAAATCCTCAGCAAGCATACTGCCTGATATATCCGAGGCTATCATAATATCAATGCCTTCTGTTGTACTATTTTGCCAGCTTACTATACGCATCGGCGATCAAACCAAATTAAGATTAATAGTGCATCAGCCGGTTAAAGAGCATGTTAACTTTCCGAAACTGACTGATACCATAACCG
>JABDFZ010000136.1 GCA_013286325.1 Bacteroidota bacterium
ATAGGCACTGTTTACTAAAACATTTAATTGGGGAACATCGGTAAGGTTGGCTTTTGATACTGGCATAATTTATTAAGAAATCGCAAACCTAAACTTTTTGGAACTTAGTATCAATATTTATGTGTTCAAAATAATGCGAGGTTATAGGTTCTTATAGTCTTCGCGTGGAGGATTAAAAATGTCTATCAGTTTACAATTTGTTATTGCTCTGCCGCTGTGCCAAACGTAAGAGGGGATAATGGCAAACAAGCCAGGGTTAAGTATTTGTGGGATATCGTTAATCGTTAGTTCAAACTCACCCTCGATAAGAAAGGAACATTGTTCTTGTATATGTTGATGCCTCGGTACGGTACTTCCTGCTTTAACATCAATAAAGTTGATGGTATTGGCTTCGGTATGAATTAATTTAGATAAAAAACCCGGAGCTATTTCTTTGATCTCAATATCATTAAAGCGGTGAAAAATGGATTCGTCCATGATAAATAAAGTTTATGCGCAATATTAGAGATTAAAAAACATTTATCTTTATTAATTAAAACCATGATGCAAAAATTAAGGTTATCTATCATAGGTTTTACAACCACTTATTATGGCATTTATTGATTATTACCAGGTTTTAGGTGTCGATAAAAAGGCATCAGAGAAAGATATTAAAAACGCCTACAGAAAACTCGCACGTAAATATCATCCCGATCTTAATCCAAATGATGCTGAGGCACATAAAAAGTTTCAGCAGTTGAATGAGGCAAATGAAGTATTAAGCGACCCGGATAAACGAAAGAAATACGACCAATACGGCGAAAACTGGCAGCATGGCGCCGAATATGAACAGGCGCGGCAGCAACAAAGCAGGCAACAGGCCGGAGCGTCCGGCGGAGGCCAGTTTTCGGGTTTCGAAGGTTTTGGCGGTGATAATTTTTCAGATTTTTTTCAGTCTATGTTTGGAGGAAGTGGCGCTCGTGGAAGTAAACAGTCCAAATATCGTGGGCAGGATATTAATACTGAATTGCACCTCAGTTTAAAAGAGGCAGCAGAAACGCATAAACAGGCATTTACAGTTAATGGTAAAAATATCCGCATAACCATACCCGCAGGGGTTGAGAATGGGCAGAATATTAAAATTGCAGGTCATGGTGGCCCGGGGGCTAATGGCGGCCCGGCAGGAGATCTGTACATTACCTTTTTGATAGCGGAAGATCCAAAGTTTAAAAGAAGCGGGAGTGACCTTTATTGTAACGTTAAGCTGGATGTTTATACCGCTGTACTTGGTGGTGAAGTAACAGTGGATACGCTGAACAGTAAGGTGAAAATAAAAGTGAAACCCGAAACGCAAAACGGCACAAAAGTGAAACTGAAAGGCAAGGGCTTACCATTATATAAAAAGGAAAATCAGTTTGGCGATCTGTATATAACTTACGACATCCAAATCCCGGTGAACCTTACCGATAAACAGAGAAAACTGTTTGAGGAACTTCGGGAAGAAAGTAAATAAGTTTACAGTTGCCGGTAAGCAGTTTGCGGCAAAATATAAAAGAACCAGTGAACCAATAAACTAACAGACGATGGCAAATTTAATAGCAACTACAGATATATGCACTTATCATGATGTTGAATATACCTTTATCAACTCGTTAGGTGAAGCAGGGCTGGTAGAAGTAAAAGTGGTTAAAAAAAATACTTTTATCCCCGAAACTGAACTGCAAAAGCTGGAGAAAATGATCCGCATGCACCGGGAGCTTGAAATAAATGTTGCCGGGATTGAAGCAATCATCCATTTATTGGACAGGGTTGAGCAAATGCAGGAAGAGATGCGGCTGTTACGGAACAGGCACATTTAAGATTTATGGAGATTTTAGATCCTCATAAATCACAGGATCATAGCCTATAATACATATTTCCGCTTTAATTCCTCGCTCACTATATAAGCATCTTCAACAACAGTTTCAGGGTAACCGATGGTTTCGAGAATAGCAATGCCATTTTTGTTTTTAAGTACGCCGGTTTTCATCTTATAGTCGAATATGAGGCGCGTATCATTTACAGTTTCTTCAAACGAGTAAACCGCGTAATCATTATCCAGTAACTCTGCAAGCTCAAGGTCGTGGGTTGATACAAATACAAAATTCTTGTTATCGGTAAGGTAGGTAAGTACTGATTTGGCTGCAGCAATACGCTCAATGGTATTGGTGCCCCTGAAGATCTCATCAATAATGATCAGGCTCTTAACAGGCTCGTTACCACTGCTTTGATTAATAATATCAAGAATGGAAAGTGCCTCAGCCTGAAAATAACTCTTATGCTCGCCTAAATCATCAGTCGTTCTTATGCTGGTCTGAATTTTTAGTAAAGGCGCTTTATAACTACTTGTACAAGTAGTATAAATAGTTTGCGCCAAAAGCGTATTCAATGCAATAGACCTTATGAAGGTTGTTTTACCTGACATATTCGATCCGGTAATTAATACGCCTTCATCTGTGCGGGTATGGATGGAGTTTGGCACACAGTTATAAATAAGCGGATGGAACATGTCTGTAAGGTCCATTTGCATATTTTCAGTATAAAAAACCGGCTTACTGTAATGCGGCAGGCCAGCCCTTACAGATTGAATAGCTATCAACATATCAATTTCGGCAACGTACTTATAAAGTATCTCAATATCCCCCCGGTATTTATTTATCCGCTTAACCGAAGTGATAAACATCATCGGCTCTAACAGGAAAAGTAGTTTTATAAGTTTATAAACAGCATAACTGAAATTATCCGGATTATCAGCCATCTTGCTTTCAAAGCTCACCAGGTTTAAAGTACGGTTTAAGCCAGATAACCGGGTTAAACTATCCCTTGTCTGTTCGTTGTTTTCAAGGTTAAGTTTTTTTAGCAGTTTTTTGGCTACACTATGTAAAATTATAAGCTGTGGCAGCGACCGGGTGTAGGAAGATATTTTACCCCTTGTGCCATAATGTAAAGCCACATTGCCAATAATTAAGGCAATCAGCACCATAAAGCACACCAGGTTAGGCTCTACAAATAATGATATAATTAAACCGATTATGGCAATCCCCGAAAACCGAATGTAAAAACTCATTAAGGGCACCAGCAAAAATTCATGCTCTTTTAAAAATAGTTCTGCAAGGTAATATGCATCGGGGCTATTAAGCTTTGCAAGTTCCAGTTCAATCCTTTCCTGGTCTGGTCGGGGCATATTAAGGGCATCGATCTTTTTATCAAATTTTAATAGCGACTCGAAGTCAGTATCAGGAGTAAAGAGCTTTTTATAAAGATATTGTTTGCCGGGCTTGGAGTTTGTACGATCAATATAATTGAAAACATTGTTCAGGTCGAGATCATCAGCAATTGTACCCGATATTTTGGCTGTGCTTTCATCGGCGTTTAAATAAGCTGCAATTAATTTAAAGTTACGCCTTGCATTTACCGGCCTTCCCCATTTGTTTTGGATCCTTTCTAAATTACGCCTGGTTGTGCTTAGCTTATCGAAATAATTATAAATGTAAAAGCCGATCAGGATAGCCGCGAATACTACTGCAGTGAATAACCAATAGAACATATATTAAAAATAACAGGGTGTGTTAAAATAAACTCCTAATAATCACAACGTAAAGCTATTAAACCTTTAACAATAACCAATAATTAATGCTACAAATTAAAAGTAAAATAACAATACGTAAACAGGCCATTTATACGGCGTAACCCGGTAAAAGTTGTTTTGCTGATACCCTTATTATGTAGATTTATCCAAATAGATGGAAGTGAGCCATTTAACCGGAATTGCCTGATTTTTAAATGATATTATTTTTTTAAAAAACTATTTAACGCTTGTTGTGTAAATTCCGAAAGTACAAGTTCGCCGCTTATAGCAGCGCGGTGATGCAGGAGCTCATCCCAGTCTGCAGTGCCTTCCCATAAAATTTCTTTTAAGCCTTTTAATGCTTCAGGATGATAGGAAGAAAGCTTTTCGGCAAGTGTATCTACTGCGGCATCCAACACAGCAATGTCCGCATAAACTTCATTATACAGGCCTTTTTCCATAGCCCAATGTGCAGTTTGAAAATCGGTAGCCCGTATGGTTAATTGCGAAAACGCAGGTAACCCTATTTTGCGGGTAACAGACGGAGATATCACGAAAGGACCTATACCAATTGCCAACTCGCTTAATTTTATTGACGCCGCTTCGGTAGCCAGGCAATAGTCTGCCGCTGCTGCCAAACCAACGCCGCCGCCAACAGCTTTACCTTGTATGCGTGCTATTATAATTTTTGATGATTTGCGGCAGGCATTAATAACCCTTGCAAAGCCCGAGAAAAAAACTGCTCCAGCCTCTTTATCTTTTATCTGCAACAGCTCGTCAAAGCTGGCGCCTGCGCAAAAAGTACGATCGCCGCCGCTTTTTAATATAATAACGCGGGTTTGTGCATTGTTACCAGCTTCGGTTATCTTTTCAGTAAGCTTATCAAGCAAAGCTGCAGGTAATGAGTTTTGTGATGGATGATAAAAGCTGATAGTGGCAATACCACCCTCACTAATGCTGAGGCTCACACTTCCGTTATCGGTTACAGGCATAAATCAGGTTTGATAAGTAAACAGTTTTCAAAATTAAGTTAAAAAAGTAACTTAAGGTTCTAATTTTACTGCATTAAGGTATTCATATCAGCCATACACCCACAAAATCTTTCCATTATCTTACAATCTGACTTAAAACTGCTTCCCGTAGGTACTTACTAATTGGCACTTGGTGTTTTTGGATATGCATAGTATTGCCTTCAATGGTGCCTATTTTGTTTATCGCAACGACGTACGATTTATGGGTTTGAATAAACTGACCGGAAGGAAGTTTTTCTACTAAGGCTTTGATGGTGCTATGAGTAACCAGTTTTTTATTCTCAAGATAAATGGTAACATAATTTTCCATCCCCTCAATAAACAATATCTCATCAAAGCAAACCTTCTCCAGTCTGCCGTTTGATTTTATAAAAATATAGGGAACGCTTGCTGCAACTACTGTATTTTCACGCAGGGCAAAATAATCACGGGTTTTCCAGGCGGCTTTTAAAAACCGTTCGTACGATATTGGTTTCAATAAATAGTCCATCACATCCAGTTCAAAACCCTGCAATGCATATTGCTCAAAAGCGGTGGTAAATATTACTTTTGGCGGTTTGGATAATGCCCGTATAAATTCAATGCCGGTAATATGCGGCATTTGTATATCAAGGAAAAGCAGGTCGACAGGCTGCTGTTGAAGCAGGTTGCTTAATTGCAGGGCATCTTCACAAACTCCCTTTAAATCCAGAAAGTCTATCTTTTCTACATAGCCCTGCAAACCTTTGCGTGCAAAAGGCTCATCGTCAGTTATTATGCAGGTTATATTATTCATATTTTAGTTTTAATTCGGCGGTAAAGTTACCATTACCGGCATTTGTGAGTAGTGAATGTTTACCATTATAAAGCAGGTCGAGTCTTCGTCTTAAATTCTCCAAACCTATGCCACCACTTTTAGCAACGGTTTGTTTAAATTGAGGAACTGAGTTCTCAACGGAAAAAATAATCTCATCACCCGATAGCTGCGCTTTAATGATCATTTTATAATCGCCGCCTATGAATTTAAAAGCATTTTCAACAAATGGCAAAAACAATAGGGGATACACCATTTGCCCGTTCAAAGCCTTGTCGAAACTGATATCAATTTTCAGTTTATCAGTGCTCCTTATTTTTTGCAGGTCAATAAAACTTTGCAGGTACTCAATCTCATTTCTCACAGGAACCTGCTGCTGCTGATCATATAATTGGTATCGTAATAATTCAGAGAATTTTTCGATACTGTTTTTAGCCCCATCTATATCATCATCCATCTGGAAATAAATAGTATTGAGCGCATTGAATAAAAAATGCGGATGATATTGCGCTTTCAGGAATTTAAGTTCGGTTTCCAGGTGGTCGTTTGTTACTTTTTCAAGCAGCACCTTGTTATCCACATAAGCCCTTAGCCAGCTGCTGCTGCGTACAATGCCGTAATAAACAATAGCATACAAAGTGGGTATCATATTAATATCGGCAACATCTGCCCAGGGGATCCACCAAACTTTCCAGTCATCATGGTGTAGGATTATATCCATCGGCACGAATACAGCGTTTACCAATACCAGGTTGACTCCTACCAATATCGCCAGTTCCCTCACTACGCCCTGGTAACTTAGCTGAACAGGCCAGCGCTTATCATAATACTTAAAGAGTTGCTGAAACAAATAAACAGACAGATACCCGACGATAATAGAACAGGTCATTTCTACAGCATTGATGTAGAACCTTCTTTCCCAAAAACGTTCGTTAATATCGGTATCGTGCAGTAGCCTGACGGTGAAGTAAACCAACAAACCGTACAAAGCTGGGAATATGTATTTTCTGAAAAAATTCATGAAAAAGTGTTAAATTATTAAGAAGCTTGTCATTTCGACGCATGAAGCACTGACAAGCTTCTTTTAATATATGGGTTCAAATTACAAATTTCAAGCAGAAACTAATGCCATCTCCTGTACATTTTCAGGTTCAGCAGCTTTAACCGGCTTAACTTCACTTTTCGGTTTCATTCCAAATAAGAACCTTGTGAAAGCATAAGGGCGTATCAATAAGTGATAAGTGAGTACAGTAACAAAAAATGTTATCCCAACTGTATAAATATATTTCGAAAGGATACTTTCGTTTTGTGTTTGCACGATATAATAAACCACCACCACGATTACTGTTTGATGAAGGATGTAGAACGGGTATACAGCCTGGTTCAGGTAATTCAATACTTTATGCGTACGGTTTAAATAGTGTTTACCATAACCAACTAATGCAAGCACCCATCCCCAGGCAATTACCGGCCGTAATGCAGTGAAGGCATAACTAAAAACTTCCTGCTGAAATGGCCAGTGTTCATGCCCGGGTTCAATTTTGTTCCATCTTAAATAGTCCATCAGCATAAAAGTCAAAAAACCTATAGTTAAGGCAAACCTGCGGTTACGCTCAAGGCTGTCCATTAAGGCAGGCTGCAAAATGCAAATAAAGCCAACTAGCAGGAAAAATAACCAATATACAAAGTAACAACCATCATGAATTAAGTCGTTTGTTTCCGGCAATGCCTGGCTCAATAGTGTATACCAAATAATACCGGGTATCATTAACATATAAACCCATTTGCCTTTAGCCAATGCTGCAAGCCGGGTTTTGAAAGTTGTACTTTTTGGTGATATAAGCCAGGCAAAAAGCGGCGCGAATATCAGGTCGTAAATAAAGAGGTAAGTAATAAACCACAGATGGTGCCAGCTAAAACTCCCTTTAGGGTAAGGAACAAATTTAAATACACTTGGATAAAAATCCAGAAAGTTGCCTTTGTAGCCCTGCGTAAGCCTTTCCATATAGATCTGTGGCGGAACAATGAAGAGCATGCCCACCAATAACGGAATGAACAGCCTGCGGAAGCGTAAACCGATGAAACTTAAGGTAGATCGCCGCTGCATCATGTAATAACTTACAGTACCGGAAATGAAAAAGAGCAGCGGCATGCGAAAAAGGTGAAGAAACAGGTTTGACTCCATCATTAAATTACTGGTCTCATGATTCTTGATGTGCCAGGATTCTTCCGCTACATAAGGCATTGCTGAGTGGAAGAATAATACACCGAGTATGGATAGTATCCTTAACCAGTCGAGATAGGTTTGGCGTTGTGTGGTTTCCATTGTTTTGTTGTTTTTTATGTAAAGAAACCCTGCTGTTAATATTTATTGAAACTTTTTTGACCACAAGCCAATTATCATTGACCAGTGGGCACAATTATTAATCTGTCATAAGTTTACTTTGTATTATTAACAAGATAGCCAGGAATCAAGATGTTAATTGAGGTCGAACTGTAGATTCCACTTGTTGCATTCTTAAGAAAAATAATTTTTTAACTTACAATCTGTAACCCTTACAGGGGTAACATTGTCTTATAAATAAACCAAATGAAAAAAACTTTATTTACAGTTTTAATAAGCACATTATTTGCGGCCTCAGGCTATTCGCAGGCTATTGATAGTTCGCAGTTTGTTAAAAACAATCGCCAGTTGTACGCCATTGTTGTATCGCAAAATGATAAGATCACTTACAAGCAATTTTTTAATGGCAAAAAAGAGGAGGA
>JABDFZ010000137.1 GCA_013286325.1 Bacteroidota bacterium
AACAGGCCGGTTGGCTACAGCAGCAATAATTTATTAAATATAAGCCTGCAAACGCAGGATTTAAACAAACAATATCTTTCGCTGCGTAATGATTTACTGTCCAGCGGTACAGTAACCAGCGTAGCCGAATCTGAAAGGGAGATAACCAATGCGTTTACCAGTAACGGCGGTTTTAACTGGCGTGGTAAGGACCCGGGTTTACAGGAGAATTTTACAAGCATGTCAGTAACTCCGGAGTTTGGTAAAACAGTTAACTGGCAAATAAAAGAAGGCAGGGATTTTAACCCGGAATTTCCATCGGATAGCGGAGCTTTTATTATTAATGAAGCTGCAGTAAAGTTTATGGGCTTTAAGCATCCCATAGGTGAAACAGTAGACTGGGCAGGTTACGGCAAGTTTAAAATCATCGGTGTAGTAAAGGATATGGTTAATGGCTCGGTATATGAAACAACCAAGCAATCCTTTTTCTATTTACCAAGACATTCGACTCAAATGGCAGTCATCAATATAAAAATTAATCCACAAATCAGTGCCCATACAGCTATGGATAAGATAGCTGCCCTGTTAAAAAGATACGACCCTACAACCTCATACACTATTGGATTTGCTGATGAAGAATATGCCAAAAAATTTGATAACGAAGAACGGATTGGTAAGCTGGCCAGTTGTTTTGCCGGCCTGGCTATATTCATCAGTTGCTTAGGGCTTTTCGGCATGGCATCGTTTATGGCTGAGCAGCGGGTAAAGGAAATTGGCGTACGAAAAGTATTAGGTGCAACAATTTTTAATTTGTGGCAACTATTGTCAAAAGATTTTGTCCTGTTGGTAATAATAGCGTTGCTCATAGCATCCCCAACAGCATATTATTTTATGCACAACTGGTTACAGAACTATCAGTACCACACCGAAATTAATGCCTGGATATTTGTCGCAGCGGCGGCAGGTGCAATGGCGATAACACTTTTAACAGTAAGTTACCAGGGGATAAAAGCAGCGTTGGCAAACCCGGTGAAGAGTTTAAAAACAGAGTAAAAAACAGGAGATTAACGGTTTGCAGTTGGCCGTAAGCAGTTAATGCCCTTAGATAAATTTAATATCTGAAAAAGTAATTCAGCAGGCGACTAAATCCCCTCGCTGAGCTACTTACTAATGGCATTATAACTAATTACAAAAACTACTAAAATGATTAAGAATTACTTAAAGATTGCCTGGAGAAACCTTGTCCATAACAGGGTTTCATCAATGATAAACATTGGCGGGTTGGCTGTTGGTATGGCTGTAGCCATGCTGATAGGTTTATGGATTTGGGATGAAGTGTCGTTTGATAAAGGTTATCCGAATCGCGATCGTATTGCCAAAGTAATGGACAACAGTTACATCAACGGTGAAACACAAACCTGGGGCTCTTCGGCATGGCCATTGGCTCCTGGCTTGCGCAGTAACTTTGGTAATTACTTTAAGCATGTAATTATTACCTCGTGGACGGGCGGCCACTTGCTGACCTATAACAATAAAACTGTTACACAAAGCGGCAACTATATGGAGCCTGCCATCACCGATATGCTTTCGGTAAAAATGCTGAAAGGCAGTGCCAAAAGCCTGAACGACCCGGCCTCGATAATTCTTTCCCAAGCCGCAGCTAAAGCTGTATTTGGCGATGCCGACCCCATAAATAAATCTATAGTAATAGATAAAACACTTAATGCAAAGGTAACCGGGATTTACGAAAACCTGCCTGAACACTCGTCATTTGGGGATTTAGCATTTATTGCACCATGGCAAATGCTGGCCATCAGCCAGAATTACCCTGGCCAGTTCAACAATCCATGGGGGGCAAGCTGGTTTCAAACATTTGTGCAGATAGCGGATAATGCCGATATGGCGCAGGTTTCGGCTAAAATTAAAGATTTAAAACTGAAGGCACTTAAAAGCCTCCATAATAATGATGCACGATACCACTCTCAACTCTTTTTGCATCCGATGAACAAATGGTATTTGTATGGCGATTTCAAAAACGGTTTTAATGTAGGCGGACGCATACAATACGTTTGGTTGTTTGGTATCATTGGTGTATTTGTACTATTGTTAGCCTGCATCAATTTCATGAATTTGAGCACCGCGCGATCCGAAAAACGGGCGCGTGAGGTAGGTATCCGCAAAGCAATTGGTTCAGTGCGCAGCCAGCTTATCGCGCAATTTTACAGCGAATCGTTGTTGATTGCTGTTATGGCTTTCTTTTTGTCGTTGTTGTTTGTTCAGCTCGCTATACCTGGCTTTAATTATCTCGCCAATAAAAAAATGGAGATATTGTGGGGCAGCCCGGTGTTTTGGCTGGCAGGTTTGGCATTCAGCCTGTTTACTGGGCTTATTGCTGGCAGTTATCCGGCCTTATACCTGTCATCCTTCCGCCCGGTAAAGGTTTTGAAGGGGACTTTTAAAGTGGGTAAACTGGCAGCTATCCCGCGTAAGGTTTTGGTGGTTGTTCAGTTTACAGTGTCGGTGGTGCTTATTATCGGCACTATTGTGGTATTCCAGCAGATACAATTTGCCAAAGACAGGCCGGTTGGCTATAGCACCAATAATTTGTTAAACGTTAACCTGCAAACTCCCGACCTGAATAAACAATACCTTTCATTAAAAAACGATTTGCTTGCAAGCGGTGCAGTGGTTAATGTTTCTGAATCTGAAAGTATCATAACAGGGGTGTACATCACTAATGGTGGCTTTAAATGGAGGGGAAAAGACCCTGCTGTACAGGAGCAATTTAACAGCATGGCAGTTACTTCTGATTTTGGAAAAACCGTGAACTGGAAAATTATTGCTGGCAGGGACTTTAACCCAGCTTTCCCTTCGGACACTTTAGCCTTTATCGTCAACGAAGCTGCTGCCAAATTGCTTGGGTTTAAAAACCCTATCGGCGAAATCATAGATTGGGGTGGCGACGCCAACCTTAAAGTTATAGGGGTAGTGAAGGATATGGTAAACCAATCAGTCTTTGAAACGCCGAAACCATCCCTGTTTTATTTGCCAAGGCATTGGACAAACCTGGCAAATATCAACCTGAAAATTAATCCATTGGCAAATGCACACACTGCGATGGATAAAATAAAAGTGCTGCTGAAAAAATACGATCCATCAGGCTCATATACTATTAAGTTTATGGATGATGATTATGCTTTGAAGTTTGACGACGAAGAACGTATCGGCAAACTGGCTACCTGTTTTGCTGGTCTGGCCATATTTATTAGCTGCCTTGGGCTATTTGGCATGGCCACATTTATGGCCGAAAAACGCACTAAGGAGATTGGCGTGCGTAAAGTATTAGGCGCAACTATATTTAACCTGTGGCAACTGCTATCGAAAGATTTTGTGATGCTGGTTATTATATCGGTGCTGATAGCATCGCCAATTGCTTATTATTTTATGCACAGCTGGCTGCAGGGCTACCAGTACCATACCGAAATTAATGGATGGATTTTTGTAATTGCTGCAATCGGAGCCATGATAATTACACTGTTAACAGTAAGCTATCAGAGTATAAAAGCTGCATTGGCAAACCCTGTGAAGAGCTTGAAGACCGAGTAGGCAGTTAACAGTGAGCAGTTAAACAAACAACATTAATGACCAATAACTAATTCAGGCTACGAACCATGAACCAACAATACCCAGCTAACCATGATATTTAACTATTTCACAATTGGCTTTCGTAATCTTTTAAAAAGAAAGGGTTACTCGGCGCTTAATATACTCGGGCTTACTATTGGCATTACCTGTTGCCTGCTCATTTTTCAATATGTTTCATACGAGAGGAGCTACGATACTTTTCAAAAAAACACATCGCCGATAGTGCGCATCAGGTTAGATCAAAGCAAGCAGGGTAAACTGATGTGGCAATCTGCAACCTCATACCCCGCTATCGGGCCAACCCTGAAAAAAGATTATCCGGAAGTTGAGAATTTTTGCAGGATAATAGATGATGAATTATTGCTGAGCAATGATGCCAGGAATATAAAATTTTCTGAAACCAAGGGCTATTTCGCTGATCCATCATCCATCAGTATGCTGGGTGTTGATTTAATTAAAGGAAGCGCATCGGCAGCTTTAAATACACCCTCTAAAATTATTATCTCGCAAACTATGGCCAAAAAATATTTTGGCACCGACGATGTTGTTGGCAAAGTGCTCACTTCTCGCGATAATAGTTCAGTTTCCAATTTGGAAATAACAGGGGTATTTAAAGATTATCCTCAAAATTCACATCTCATTATCAATTATCTTGTTTCGTATGCAACACTGGTAAAGCTACGTCAATTGCAGGGCGATAAATCAGATGCTGCTAACACCTCCTTTGGCTGGTACGATTTTTACACCTACCTGCAACTGAAACCCGGTACCGATCTGCAAAAGTTCCAGGCAAAACTACCTGCATTTGCAAATAAGTATATTAACAGCAAGCAATACAATAAAACCAATAATATAAAAGACCAGCTTTACATTATTCCGCTTAACGACATCTACCTGTATTCAAACTATAACCAGGAAGCTTAAACAAATGGCAGCGGCGGCGCGGTAAATTTTATGTTTTTGATCGCCTTTATTATTATAGGGATTGCCTGGATTAACTATATCAACCTCTCTACCGCCCGCTCAGTCGAACGCGCAAAGGAAGTGGGTATAAGAAAAGTACTGGGTGCAGCCAAAGCAAGCCTGGTAAAGCTGTTTATGCTCGAAAACATTATACTAAACTTCACAGCAATTGCCATAGCAGCCATTGCTGTAGTGATATTAACACCCTGGTTTAATAATTTAATGGGAAGGGAAACAGCATTGAGCTTTTCTATGTCTGGTAAATACTGGTTTATTTTTTCTGCCATATTTATTTCAGGCACTTTGCTTTCCGGCTTGTACCCGGCCTTTGTATTATCAGGCTATAAACCAATAGCAGTTTTGAAAGGGGCCTTTAAAAACACGTCCGGTGGATTAGTGCTCCGTAAAGGCCTCATTATTTTACAGTTTGGTATTTCGGTTGTACTTATTGCCGGTACTATTATCGTATATCAGCAGGTCAGTTTTATGCGCAACCAAAAACTTGGGGTTAATATAAGCCAAACCCTTGTGCTCGATGGCGTACAGTCGGTAACCGACTCACTATATCAGAATACGCTGCAACCGTTTAAAACTGAGCTGCTAAAAAATCAGGATATTAAGGGGATGAGCGTATCCACCAGCGTTATGGGTAAAGAGATATACTGGACAAATGGTTATCAAAGTATTGAACATAAAGAATTAGGATCGGTTACCTTATACCGGATGGGTATTGATTATGATTTTGTCCCCCAGTTCGAATTAAAATTGCTGGCAGGGAGAAATTTCTCTAAAGATTTCACAACCGACAAAGGGGCTGCCATATTAAATGAACAATCAGCCACGTTAATGGGCTTTAAAGATCCGCATGATGCTATCGGGAAGAAAATAATATCTAACGATACATTGACTGTGATTGGCGTAATACAAAGCTTTCATCACCTCGGACTGCAAAAACCCATCGATCCGCAGCTGATAACATTACGTCTTGATGCACGTCAGGCTTATTCTATCAAGCTACAGACTGCCGACATGCAGAAAACAATTGCAGCTATAAAAGCTACCTGGAGCAAATATTTCCCTAAAGATCCTTTCAATTACTTTTTCCTCGACGATCAGTTTAACGGCCAGTATAAAAGTGATCAGCGTTTTGGGCAGATGTTTACAATTTTTGCTTCCCTTGCAATACTGATTGCATGTTTCGGGTTGATTGGTCTATCAGCATATAATATTTTACAGCGCACAAAAGAGGTAGGTATACGTAAAGTGCTCGGTGCATCAACACAGGGGCTGGTATTTATTTTATCAAAAGATTTTTTAGTGCTTGTTATTATATCATTCCTCATTTCTGTTCCCGTATCATGGTGGTTAATGCATAGTTGGTTACAGGGTTTTGCCTATAGGATAAACATTAGCTGGTGGATATTCGGGATAGCAGGATTCATAGCTGTTTGTATTGCACAGTGCACCATAGGTTTTCAGGCTGTTAAAGCAGCGTTGACAAATCCGGTAAAAAGTCTTAAGACAGAGTGATCAGTGATTAGTGACCAAAGGTTGGTAAAAAAGTATTAGGTTCAACTATGAACTACGAACGAACAATGACCAAATAAAATGATAAAAAACTTTTTCAAAATCGGCTGGCGAAATATCATTCGCCATAAAACACATACGGCTATTAATGTAGTTGGGCTTGCTTTAGGAATGACCTGCTGCCTGTTCATCTTCCTTTGGGTACAGGACGAACGGAGTATTGATAATTTTCATGCAAATGGTAAAAACCTTTACACCGTTTATACAACAGTCTCTGCAAAAGGGGTAACAAGCAGTGGGTACGAAACGCCGTCGGAATTCGTAAATAATAAAAGCAATTTTATTTTGGAGGACTTGAAAACTGCCGTTCCCGAAGTAAAGAATATAGCATTTTACACTACCGGCTATCAACTTCCCTGGGGGCACCTCGAAACCCTGCAGGTAGGCGAAAAGAAAATGAAACTGGAAGGCTCGCGGGCAGGCGAGGATTTCTTTAAAATGTTTAGTTACCCACTTGCGGCAGGCAACCAGCAAACGGTTTTGAAAGATATGAATGGCATAGTTATCTCACGGAAACTGGCCAAAACATTTTTCGGAAGTCCTGAAAAAGCAATGGGGCAAAGTATGCGTTTTGAAAACAAGCTTAGCTTTTTAGTCACCGGCGTTTTTGAAGACCTGCCAGCAAAGAGTTCGCTGCAATTTGACTTTCTGCTGAATTGGGAAGCTCAAAAAAAACTGCTCGACCTCGCATCTGGCGACGTTAAAACATATATACAACTTTCTGATAATGCCGACGTAGCTAAAACCGAGGCCAGGATTAATCATTACGTTCAAACCCGGCTGGGTAAAAATTCAGGCATGAAAACTGAAGTGGGAATACAACGCTTTGGTGATCAATACCTGCATAGCAACTTTGTAAATGGTAAGCCAACTGACGGGCGCATTGAGTATGTGAACATTTTTAACGAGGTAGCTATTTTTATATTAATTATTGCCTGCATTAATTTCATGAACCTTGCCACAGCCCGTTCGGTAAAGCGCGCCAAAGAAGTTGGGGTACGTAAAGTGGCTGGCTCAACCCGCGGAAATTTAATTGCCCAGTTTTTTGGCGAATCTATTTTGTTTTCCTTTTTAGCCATGCTATTATCAATAGTGCTATTGTATGTGCTTTTACCGGCATTTAACCAGTTTACAGGTAAACAGTTTGAGTTCCCGGTAAGTCAGACCTCATTCTGGCTTTCGTTAACTGGGCTCATGTTGCTCACAGGGCTCATTGCAGGCAGCTATCCGGCTCTCTATCTATCTTCATTAAAACCGGTAAGCGTTTTGAAAGGAGTTTTACGTTTTACGCAGGGGGCAATCTGGTTCCGTAAAGGGCTTACTACATTCCAGTTTGTATTATCCATCATATTACTGATTGCTACAATTGTTATCACCAGGCAAACAAATTATGTACAAAATGCCCATCTCGGCTATGATAAGGAAAACCTTATTTATGTACGGGTGGAAGGCAACCTGGCAGTTAAACGCAACTACCTGGTATTTAAACAGCAAGCGCTGAAGATGCCAGGCATCGCCATGGTAGACCGGAGCTCTGAAGCTCCGCATGCTATGGACTTTGTAGTTAACTGGAATGATATTAAATGGCAGGGTAATGAAAATAATATGTCTATAAGCATTAAGCCTGCTTCCGTGGGTTTCGATTTTGTTAAGGTGATGAAGCTAGAGATTGTAAAGGGCCGTGATTTTTCGCCTGCAATGGCAACCGATTCGACTGATGCGTTTTTGGTGAATGAAGAAGCTGTGAAACAAATGGGTATGAAAAACCCGATTGGCCAATGGGTATCCGCCTGGAATA
>JABDFZ010000138.1 GCA_013286325.1 Bacteroidota bacterium
TCTGTTGTTACCGCCCGCAATAAATGCTCTACCGAAACCGTCACTGCTTTATTACCCGTATTGGTAATGTCAAATTTCTCGATGGCCAAAGGCTTATCCACTGAAGGAAAAAAGCTGCGTTCAATTTTTACTGATGGCAAAACGCCAGCCAGTGCCGTTATCCGCATGATGCCATGCTGATTAATACCTTTAGTCTGCAAAACATCCGTTCCGATCTGTATATTATTAATGTAAATGCGGGGCAATTCATTGTCATTAAAAGTATATGCGATATGACTGCGGGTTTCGTCAGGCAACATTCTGAAAGTAGGGAAAACCACGGTGCGTACAATTTTTGATACCCTGGCGGTATCTATACTATATCCTACCCAAAGAGATACTTTTTCACCCGACATTTCAATATGATCGGAATGAGGTAACCGGCCATTGATATTCCAGCTAATACTGCCATCATGCACTATTGCCCATCTGTCATTTTGTGAGGGTAAAATAGTTTTTTGGGCATAGTTGTATGAATAAATAAAAAGAAAGAAAACAATTATCGATACTTTACGGGCTCTCATTATACTGTCAAATAATATAGGTCTATTCTGGTCTATTTTGTAATAATAAACTTTTATATTCTTAAATCCAAATCTTATTTTGAAAGTACTGCAGGCGAGAATAAAACGAACATTAAAACCATAAGTATCAGCAAAATACCGGCATAATAATACCGGTTTTTCCAGGGTTCTATATTCACTACGTTGTTGAGTTTTTGCTGATAAGGCACAGGCATGGGCTTCAATTTACCTATTACCAGCATTATAACACAGGTAATCAAGAATAAAATTGACAATATGTGTAAAAAATGAATATGAATGTCAAATACCAGTTGGGTAAGGCCATAAGCAATAATGAAAAATACCAGGCCAACTTTTGCTGCTATTGCAGGCACCCTTTTAGTAACAAACCCGATAAACATAATAGTGAAAATGGGTACATTAAAAAAGCCGCTCACCATTTGGATATAGGTATAAAAACCATTCTTTACAAAAACAATAAAAGGCGCTATAAACATAGCTATAAGGCAAACCATGATCTCAAATAACCTGGCCACTCTGATCAATTGTACTTCCGATACCTGCACGGAACGTTTCTCTCGCCAGGGTTTATAAATGTTCAGCACAAACAGGGTGCCCGAACTGTTGAGGCCCGCATTAAAAGTTGTTAATGCAGCCCCGAACATAACTGCTGCAATATACCCGGATATAAATGGAGGCGATACGAGGCTATCCAGTGCAGGAAATACCTCTGCCGGATTGTGCATGTGCATAAAGATATGCACCGCAATAAGCCCCGGAATATTCAAAAGCAGGGGTGATATTAGCTTACCCAGGCATGCTACAGCTATGCCCTTCTGGCTACTTTTAAGATCTTTGGAAGCCAGAACCTGCTGAACAATATACTGTTCAGTACCCCAGTAATACAAGTTTACCAACAACATGCCAGTAAATAAAGTACCGAATGGCACTGGGTCTGATGCCGATCCTATGCTGTTTAGATGTTGTGTTTGTTTATGCAGCAAGATATGAAGCCCTTGTTGTATACTGCCGTGGCCAAGATAATTCAATGCAAATACAGGCAGCAATATTCCACCAACAAAAATGCCCATGCCCAGCAATGTGTCGGAGACAGTAATAATCTTTAAACCGCCAAACATAGTGTACAAGCAACCTATTGCACCCATAATCCACACCAGCACCCAAATGGCAGTCCAGTAATCAATATGGAATAACTCGGAAAAATGAAACAGCCCGTTAAATGCCAGCGCCCCGCTATACAATACAGATGGCAGCAGGTTTACGATATAGCTTATCAGGAATATGATGGATACGATCTTTCCTACACTTATTCCGTATCTGGCAGTAAGATAATCGGGGGTCGTGGCTATGCCCATCCTTATGTATAATGGCGCCAAAAACTCCGATACCAACAACATTGCCAGTACAGAGGTTATACCCCAGGCCATCACCGACATATTATGCGTATAGGAAAGTTCGTTCTCCCCAAGTATAGTGGCCGTATTAATGTTGGCAAATAACAATCCGCCGCCTACCAGTAAAAAATTAAGGCTTCTGTCAGCAAGGAACAGGCTATTGAGGGTATTTAATTTATTACGCCTTGACTTATACCAGGAAGCAAAAGCCATAACCCCTATAAAAAAAAGAAAGCTGATGATGGTAAGCCAGTTCATTGGCGCCTCTAAAGAGTCTTTCTTTCAAATAAATGCGTAGGAACCGTCATTTGTATCTTTCTGTTATTTACAACAACCTGCCCTGCAATTTTGCCCATTTCAGAAAAGTCGGCCGAAAATGTGGTAATCCCAATAATCTCCTTCGCAGGTTCATCATTGCTTGAAAGTATGCCAATGTCTTTACCCGGGACTAATTTCTGACTTTTGCAATCGCGCATAATCTGCCATAGGGCAAAGTTGTCGAGTGTAAAATAAACTTTCCCTTTTTCAACTGTACCAGGTATATATTCATTTATTATACGCCCGTTGATCTTAAAATCCTTCAGAAATTTTTTGAACGACCGCACTATTTCTTTAGGATCAAGCGAATTGGACGAATGATAAAACACCATTTCGTCAAACCGGTTAATTTGAGGCGCCAGTTTTGAAAAAACATCGTAGGAGGATTGCTCAAACTCCTGGGTGATGTGATTAAATTCACCTTCAAGCGGTTCATACCTGTCAAAAAGCAGGAGTTTATTACGCGGAATGGTATCCAGAAGTTCTTTTGTACGCAGATGGGGAATGGGGGCGATGACGTACATGCCGTATCTGCCCTTTATCTGTGTAAGTATTGTTTCAAATATTTCAATGTCCCCGTGATGGAAATAGGTATTCAGCCCTATATTAGGTCCAAGTTCCTGACGAAAATTACGGTAAAACTGCTCTTCAAAAGTATCCAGGTTATACATAAGCAGGGCCACTTTCAACATTTGCCCGGTATCGCCGTTTCCTACAAAATAGCCTAACCTGTTTTTTGATTCAACTATTCCCCTGCTAATAAGGTCCCGGTATCCTTTAATAATAGTTTCCCTTGAGAAGCCAAGTTCCCTGATCAGCCTGTTTACCGATGGCAGCATCTCATCCTGCCCTACTATTTTGTCATTAATAGCGTTAATAATACCCTGAACAAATCTGTCATGTTTTGAATAGGAGGGTATATCTGCCAGTTTTTTTATTTCATGAAAAATTTTGTCCATTGTAAAAACTAAGTTAACCAAAATAATAAAAAAGGCAGCTAATTAGCTGCCTTTTTTTGGGTAGATAATATAAAATGCAATTATATTAGGGACGTTGTCGCTAATTGCCGTAGCTATCCAATTTCTTATGGGTATCCAAAGCAACACCTATCTTCAATTCTGCTGTTTTCTATTGCATTAATTGATATAGAAGAAAGAGGTTGTAGTAAAAGTTGCATTACTTATCTGAAGACCACAATTCCCGGTAGCAACTTTATAAGAGGGTTGCCCGGGGTTAAAATAAATTGAACCACTATGACCTAAACATCCTGTCATCGTAAAAGTATAGGTGCCCGGGATAAATGGCCCAACGGAAGGACTGCTATGTGCCGGTACATTAACGGTCATATTAGTCGGCCCCGTGATAACAAGTGTATACGCCTGACTATTATTATTGGCTATATTTAAGCCAATCGCATCCTTACCTGATTTTTTGACTGGTTCGTTTGATGCCTTGATAATTGGCAAACACAATACGGTAATTGCCAGAAGTACAATTGTAAATAAAGCATTTTTCTTTTTCATAACATTGTTTTTAATGGTGCCTAAATACTTGATAATAAATTATTTTTAAAGGTTTCGCTTAATAATGAGGGTTTTGCTTCAGGTTTTTATTCAGGTCCATCTCACTTTGAGGAATTGGCCACAAATAATTTTTTGCCGGATCAAATACACGGGGCGACCCAACTTTAATGCTTGTTCCAGGAGTTAGTGTAACCGCACCATTTGTTTGGTTCACACTACCAAGCAAACTGCCTGTTACCTGGCCGGTCATAACCTGCTGACCAATCTGCCAACGCTGTATATCGAACCAGCGAAGGCCTTCCAGTGCCAGTTCAGCCCTTCTTTCCCTTCGTATTAGCGTGCGGAGGCTTGTCTGATCGTTGTACTTTGATTGATCTACATCAGGCATGTTTACATCAGGTCTTCTCCGTACCGAATTAATATCATCATACACTGTACCATCAATTTTATTGCTCTCAATTTTCGCTTCGGCATCCATCAGTTTTATTTCTGCGTAGCGTATCAGGATAATATCCAAACCCGCATTGCCAATATCCGGGAAATCTGTAATTACAGGTGTTAGCTTACGCTCTCCATAGGCCGACGGGCTGCAATTGTTATTGCCCCAGTGGTCGAGTGTTTGGGGATTGGTCGAAAGCGGGTCGTAATAAAAACCATAGGGCAGGGAGCTGCTATATCTTGTCCCTGGATAAAAAACAGTTGCAGTAAGCCGTGGATCCCTGTTTTGATAAGGTTGTGAAGGGTTGTAGCCCGATGCGGGGTCATCAATGGTTTTACCGCCGGTTGTTTCATAGCTATCAACAAGGCTTTGGGTTGGGGCAATAGAGTTGTAACCACCCAAAGAGTTGATAGTCACGTTTCTTCCATTTCCAAAAGGATTATCGTTCATCTTATATTGAACATCCAGTATAACTTCCTGGTTGTCGGCATAAGGCTGACGGAAAAGGTCAACATAACTTGGATATATGCCGTATTTAAATGGCGGGGCCATTAGTTTTTGGCAATCGGCTATGCATTCAGGGTACATCTGGTTGAACAATTCTATCCTTGCTTTCAGGGCGATAGCAGCACCCTGGGTAATACGCCCAATATCCGAACCGGAATAGCTAACAGGCAGGTTAGGTGCAATGGCAGTAAGCTCGCTTAGTATAAATGCAACAACATCAGTTTTTGACGACTGTGTTACCTTGTTGGCAGCATCAGTTGTAAGGTTGTGTAACACAAGGGGAACAGACCCGTATAACTGGCTAAGCATAAAATACTCGTAAGCCCTTAAAAACCGCGCTTCGCCTATTACCCTTGCCTTTAGTGTGGCATCCATATTAGTGGCGCCCACATTGTCAAGGAACCAGTTGTCGGCTTGGATCCCGGTGTAGTTCCATCTTGAATACCCTGTATTGGTAGGTGTAGCGATACCGGCCGAAAGAGCCAGCCAGTTTTCCCAAGGGAACTGGTCGAATGCATTATCAGAATTATTATCGCCAAGGGCGGCGTAATAGCCATAGTTTGGCCCCCACTTAGCATAACAGCCATTTAACGCGGTAAGCGCGTCATTGGCAGATTTCCAGAGCACACCGTTGGTATAAGCATCTAAAGGTGCCCTGTCGAGGAAATTCTTTTTACAACTCGATGATGCCACCGAGATGAAAATAATTAAGGTTATAAATAAATTTTTCATGACGATTTTTAATGATTAAAAGGTTACCTCAATACCAATGGTATTTGTTTTAAGCTGTGGATATGAGCCGTAGGCATTATTACCTATAGCTGTTTCAGGGTCTACCCATTTGTAAAAACTGGTAAATGTGAGGATGTTTTGTCCGCTATAATAGATCTTGACGCTCTTAACACCCAAGGCAGCAAGCGGTTTACTAGGCAGGTTGTAGCTTACTAATAAATTCTTTAACCTTAAATAGGATGCATTTCTAACCCAAAAAGAGGATACAAAGTCTTGAGGATTGTTCTGTGTATAGGTTGACCATAAACGGGGGAAGGTAGCCGAAGTATTGGCCGGTGTCCAGGCATCAAGTAACGCAGTAGTTGGATTACCGATATTGGCCTGTTGCAACGAACCGAGTTCAAAACCCTGAACATAGTTCTTTACGCCAAGCGCGCCCTGGAAAAAGGCGCTTACATTGAATCCGTTCCATCCTGCACCAAGTGTAAAACCAAATGTGGTTTTTGGGAATGGTGTACCGAGGTAAACCCGGTCATTGCCGTCGATAACGCCGTCAGGCTTACCATTGGGGCCGCTGATGTCCTTATACATCAAGTCGCCGGGCCCGATAGTGCCGCCACTTTGTTTGGCATGGTCATTTACCTGTTGCTGCGTTTGGAAGATCCCCTCTGCTTCGTATCCGTAAAATGCCTGGATGGGCTCGCCTACTACCGTTCCGTTAGACATATCGTTGGGGCCTGCAAGGTTTGTTATTTTATTGGTGTTGAAAGTAACATTGGCGGCAATATTATAAGATACGCTTCCTATCTTATTTTTATATGCCGCGGTAAACTCCCATCCCGAATTACGCACAGCGGCGGCATTCTGAAAAGGTGGCGACAAACCATAAACGGCGCCCACAGGTAATTGCCTTAGTATATTGCTGGTGTTTCTTACATAATAATCAGCCGTAAAGTCTAAATGGCCGTTTAATGCTTCAAGGTCTATACCTGCGTCGGTAGTAGTAGTAGCTTCCCAGGTAAGGCTTTGATTGGCGCCCGCATTTGGAGCAATGCCTGGAGCTAGCGTTTGGTTAAATGAATAATTTACGCCACCTGGTATAGTTGCGACAGTTGGGTATGGATTGGGAATACTCAGGCCTGATGCAGATCCTAAAACCTGGTTGCCTAACTTGCCCCAGGAAGCGCGTAGTTTAAGCAATGGAAAGGAGTTTGACAAAGATTCGAAAAACGGCTCTTTCGAAATGTTCCAGCCAGCCGAAAAGGATGGAAAAAGCCCCCAGCGCTGCCCTTTGACAAATCGGGAGGAGCCATCATCGCGCAGGTTTGCTTCCAATAAGTATTTGTCATCGTACGAATATCGCGCGCGGCCAAAGTACGAAAGCAGGGCAACCTGGCTTTCTGTACCGCCATTTTGCTGCCCCAAAGATGGCGCCGCGTTTATTTGCGATAAAGAACTGTTAAGAAAATTTGTTCTGTAGGCGTATAGGTCCTGGTACGTTGTAAGCTCCTGCGAGCTACCGGCCAATATATCAATGGCATGCTTGCCCAGGTGTTTATCATATTCCAGCAATGCCTGCAGGTTGTAATAATAGCTGTTATCATTCCAATTGGATAATGAACTCGGGCTGGTAGTTACTACAGGTACCGTAGGGTTCTTTGGGTCATAATAAGTATCTGCGGATTCAAATTTCTGGGCAGGCTCTGCATTATACCTGTATGAAAATGACGGTTTAAAATGAAGCCCTTTGATTAGTTCCCAGTCTGCACCCACATTGCCTGTAAAAAGAGAGCTTTGGTTATTATTATAACTTGGTGAATTTAGCCAGGCAATAGGATTACCAAAAGACAAATAGTTGTAAACACCGTTTTGGTATTGATTTAAAACAGTGCTGTTCATAGCGGCAGTTGTACCAATAATCCCGGTTATATCTCCGCCGCTTCCGGCAGGGGCCTGGCTGGGGGCATATAAAAACGACAAGTTGGCGTTAACGCTAAAATTATCCGTAATGGCAGAATTGATGTTAATGCGGCTGGAATACTTTTGATAATTAGATTTTTGTATAATGCCATTTTGATCAAAATAACCCAGTGAAAGGGCGTATTGAGTTTTAGCATCACCCCCGCTGATGTTTACATAATGATTTTGCTGAAAACCGTTCCCTTTATAAAGCAAGCCCTGCCAATCGGTATTAGGGTGACCGTAAGGATCGCTTTGATTTTTGAACTGGGTAATATCTTTATCTGTCCAATATGCAGGTTGTCCTTCGTTTGCCAGTGCCTGATTGTATAGAGTGGCGGCCTGCCACGAGGGCAAAAATGCAGGTAAATCGGTTGGCTTTTGCTTTCCTACATATGCGGTATAACTTACCTGCAACTTGCCACTCCTGCCTCTTTTTGTGGTAATAAGTATAACGCCATTTGCCGCCCTGGATCCGTATATTG
>JABDFZ010000139.1 GCA_013286325.1 Bacteroidota bacterium
AAAGGAATATCAACAAGTTGAAAATCATCTTTTTAGCTCTGTTGAGGGTATGGATACTGCAATAAAAAATATATCAGCTAAACTTGATGAGCAACTTCCTGATGCTGATCGTTTCAATTTCCCGGATAGCCAGGGTACTCAGGAAGCTTCCAAAACTTCCTGAGTATATCATGACCAAAAGCCTTGTGATTTAATCTGGTTGTGGCTGTAGCCCTGTTGCTTTAATATTTTACGCAACTGCATAACCATTGTACTATTCCCGGTAAGATAAAAAAACGTATTTTCAAGATGATAGGATTGTTGTAAAAGCCATTCGGTTAAAGAGTGGTGCCCATAAACATCGGTCCGCAATACAGGTTGTAATGGTGTCCGAAAATATTCAGTAAATAAATTACGGTTAGTATCATCACCCATTAGTACTGCTCCCGAGAAACGGGTAGCAGGTACAGCTAATTGCTGCATGCCTAATAAATGACCTAAACTGCTTTCATCGCCCAAACAAATAATTGCTGAGGTGTTAACCGGGGTTTGTCGCGTTGATTTAATACCCATATATCCAATTTCATCACCACTTGCCAAATTCTGCGCCCAGGAACAGCCGGGGCCTTTATGGTTAACATCAATATACAAAGTACATGTCTGCGTTTCAGCGTCCCAACCCGATGGCGTGTAATCGCGGTAGGTAAAATCGGCTACTTTGCATTTCATATAGTTAACCTCGTTCCAGTCCTCCATGCTGGTTGTTGGCATGTGCAGATCAATTTCAATAATAGTTGATGAGGGCCATTTGCGTACCTCTAAAACCCGGGCGGTTTTCAAAGTTCGGTTTTCCAAAAAGCCCGAAGCTTTTTTCTTAAGCCTATTTAATATAAATGTATTCATTGTAATAACATTTTTGTATTACAAAGAAACCGGGAATTAATTTGCTTTAAAATAGATAGGATAGGGTATAGATTGGACTATTCGCGGTTATCAACCCGAAATTGTAAAGGTGTAACCCCCTTCGACTTTTTAAAAAGCCGGGAAAAATAAGCATGATCATCATAACCCAAATCATTGGCTATCTCCTTAACATTCATCTCACTATAATAAAGCAGGCGCCTGGCTTCCATCATCACTTCGTGCAAAATCCAATACGTAACAGAAAACCCAGTGGCCTTTTTTAGGGCTTCATTCAAATAAGATTCTGAAATGTTAAGTTTGGCAGCATAAACGGATGGCCTTTTTTCCGTTCTTAAATTTTCGGTAAGCAGCTTTTTAAAGTCGTGTGCAATGTGATAGGGGCGGGAAGTTGATTTTAAAATAGCGTTGCTACAGGTATACCCAGATGCAACAATCGCCAGAAATGAATTTAATAATGACTGTAATAAATCAAAATAAAACGGTTCCTGCTTATTACTGATATATTGATCATTCAAAAGCCGAACGAGAGTGCAGCATTGCTGATATTTTGTTTCGTCCAGTTTGTATGGTTGCTGTAATAATAAATGTCGTTCAAATACCGCCCTGAAATCCCTGGGGATTAGTAAAGTATCAACGGCCATAAACCAAACGCTAGCCTCTTTATTATTGATACGGTGGTGCACTTGCCCGGGAAGTATATAGTAAACAGACTTTTCGGTAATATGAACCTCTGTAAAATCAATCATTACCGAACCTGAACCACTTTCTACAAGGAAAAAAATATAATAATCATCGCGATGAATGCCCACTCTATCTCCCCAACTTTTTAACTCGCTATCATCAACATAACGCATCTCAAAACCTATGTCGGTATTGTCCTGTAGTTTATGGATAGGAATATGCTTCATGTTTGGATTTAACCTTCAAGGTAAAGTTTTACCTGTACAAAAAAGGCGAGAGTTACCACGCCTTTATATTCTTTTTTAATCTCTCATCACTAGTCCCTAATCTCTACGTGGTGTAGCCAAGTATTTTCATTACCTGTTTACTATTCTGCTCTTCCCCAAAAACCTCGAAGTTAAATGTTTCATCGCGGTTGCGGCGGATGATCACATGTTTAGGCGATGGCAGCAGGCAATGGTGTATTCCACCATAACCACTTAATACTTCCTGGTAAGCGCCTGTATTAAAGAAGCCTAAATATTGCACTTTCCGCGTTTTGGGCATAAATACACTGTTCATGTGTGCTTCCTGGTTATAATAATCCTGACCGTCGCAGGTAATGCCGCCAAGGTTAACGCGCTCATATTCAGAATCCCAGTTGTTTACAGGGAGTAAGATATATTTTTGGTTAAGCGCCCAAACATCAGGCAGGTTGGTAATAAACGATCCATCGAGCATTAACCATCTCTCACGGTCATTTTGCTGTTTACGTCCTAATACTTTGTATAATATTCCTGAGGCTTCGGCAACTGTATATTTCCCAAACTCGGTAATAATATCAGGCTCAACGGTATCATTGTCAGCACAAATTTCCTTTATCCGGCTCACAATTTCATTGATCATGTATTCATAATCAAAATCAAATACCAGTGAATCTTTAAAAGGCATGCCGCCGCCGATATCAAGGGTATCCAGATCGGGGTTTATCTTTTTAAATTTACAGTATAAGGTAACGTATTTTTCAAGCTCATTCCAGTAATATGGCGTATCAGAAATACCCGAGTTGATAAAGAAATGCAGCAGTTTTACCTTAAAGTTAGGATTACCCTCGATCTTGTTATGATAAAAATCAATAATGTCTTCCATACGTACGCCTAAACGGGAAGTATAGAATTGGGAATCAGGCTGCTCCTCAGCTGCTATACGGATGCCGAGATTACAAGGAGTATCCATCTCAATCTCATCATCGTACAAGTTAAACTCTTCCTTATTATCCAATACCGGGATGATGTTTTTAAAACCATCATGCAGCATATCTATAATATATGTTTTATACTGAAAGGTTTTGAACCCGTTACATATTACAGTAACATCTTTAGTTACGGCGCCTTTTTTCTCCAGCATATCAATCATAGGCATATCAAATGCCGATGATGTTTCCAGGTGGATCTCGTTTTTAAGCGCCTCTTCAACGATATGCTTAAAATGCGAGCTTTTGGTACAATAGCAATACTTATAACTACCCCGATAATTATTTTTCACGATAGCCTGCTGAAACAACAGTTTTGCCTGTTGTATCTTTTTCGAAATTATAGGCAGATAGGTAAAACGCAGGGGGGTGCCATACGTTTCTATCATTTCCATTAAATTGAGGTCATGAAAATAAAGTTCATCCTCAATTATCTCAAAACCTTCCTGTGGGAAGCCAACACTAAGGTCAAGAAATTCTTCGTAACTCTGCATTCTTTAAAATTTGGGGCAAATGTAATTTTTAAACGCAATAATGCACTATTTGTTAGTGGATTTTTTATAGTTGGAATGTAAATTAGTTAATTGCCTATGGTTAATAACTGAAAGAATAATTATATCCGTCATAAACAATAGATCATCAACTATAAACCAAGAGGCAAATGCACTTCTGCCATCATACATCTTGCGCTTCCACCGCCATTGGTTTCAATGGTGTTAATATCCGAGTAAACAAGCTTTCCGTATTTCTTTAATGTTGTTTTCTGTTCGGTATCCAATGCGTTGAACGCATTTTGCGACATCACTATCAGATCTTCGCCTGCTTTATTTTTCACTTCAAGCATATTACCGGCAAACAGATTCATTTGTCCAAATGAAATGTCAATAATTTCTTTGTGCGTTGATATAAGCGACTCCTTAACAGCAATTTTTTCATGCGGATTGGGAATGCTATCCAGACAGATCACAGCAAAACTGCTTCCCACGCACATTAATACATTAGTGTGGTAAATAGCCTTTCCCTTTTCATCTACAGTATCAAAGCTAACAGCCGTATAACCAGCTTGCTCACAAAAAAGATCTAATACTTCGCTGTCTGTACGCGGGGAAAGGCAGGCATAGGAGATTTTGTTCACCCTGTCAAGCACCATACTGCCTGTGCCTTCCAGAAACTTACCCTCTACCTCAAAACGGCTCAGGTCGATAATATGCTTTACAGCAAAATTGTCTTCCAACCGGGCTATAATATCTTCTCTGCGCTCAAGCCTGCGGTTTTCCGCTTGCATTGGGTATAAAAATACACCACCATCAGCATGGAATGATACCCAGTTGTTAGGGAATATAGAATCAGGGGTATAGGGTTCAGGTGTATCGTCAATAACAGTAACGTCAACGCCGTTATCGCGAAGGGTTGTTACCATCCGGTCAAACTCTTGCTGTGCTTTTTCATTAACACCATTTTTCCCGGCATTTCTATTTTGAAAAGCATTGCTTTCTGCAGTTTCCTCATTAAACCCGAAATTAACCGGGCGGATCATTAATATATGGGATGTGGATTGGTTGTTTGAGTTCATAGTTAATAGTTCATAGTCAGAACCGGGATTAAACGGATTTAGGGATTTCATAGATAATCTAAATCAATCCTCAAATCTGTTAATCTCGGTCCAAAATAGCATCTCTTTGCAAAGGCATACTCATGCAATGGAAGCCGCCCCGAGCCCTTGAAAGCTCAGCTGAGGGCATCAGGATAAGTGTATCTGTCATACTTTCAGGTATGATCTCGCCTGCTTCAAATTGCTTTAGCAGCTCAGCAACTTTTATTATGGTAAAGCCTTTTTCTTTAAAAGCTTCTACGGTTTTATCATTACGGTCATAACCTAAAACCACGCCTTCTTTTAAGGCAAGCAAGTTACATGAATCCGTCCATTGCTCGCGCGAGTTGTACGGAAAGATATCTCCCCCTGAGTACACAAACTCAGTCTTTTCCTTGCTTTCCAAATCCCGTTCGCTGATATCAGACAATAGATCTTCTATAGTATTAAAGGTCTTGGTTTTCTTTTCTTTTCTAAACTGAACAATTTCAACCTTGTCTTTACTTTTCTTATCCGTAAACCACGAGATTGGCTCATCCAATTCAGCCGGACTTTCAGCAATAGATAATGACCGCAACAAAACCCACATATTACGTTTCACCTGGGTAAAAATGGTATCAATGTGCATATAATCCCGCTTATGCGGAATTTTAACAATGGTGACTTTTTTAACTACGTTGTTTTTAAACAGCAGTTTTATAGCTTCATTAGCCCCGCTTACTGATGTACGCTCACTGCAGCCAATTATTAAATGCTGTGGGCTTACCATCATTACGTCGCCACCTTCAAGGGTTGTTTTCTGATCGTTATCCTCGCCCGGGCGTAAAAAATGCTGCACTGTTTCAGGTATCTCAAGAATATTATCCTTGTAAGGGGCAAACAGAATATGATTGAAAAATATGTATCGCGCCAGCAAAGTTTCGCGCGCCCTTGCCTTTTTAGCAGGCTTGTTTAATAGCATATAATTATTTACCGCCACACCGATATCCCTTGAAAATATAAGGTTTGGGATTGGGGCAAATATCATCTCGTTTTTATTTAACGAACCCGATATAATGATCTTTGCAAGCTCGGCAGGCTCTGTATCTATCAATTGTGTTTGCAGTTGATAATTACAACCTTCAATAGCGCAAACCGATGCTACCAGTTTTTTTCGGATATCTGCATCGTGTAAAATATCTTCTAATAGGCTTTGAATTTCAATTACCCTGTTTGAGGCATGAAAGTCCTTGTCATCAGGTTTATAAAACGAGCGGTTACTTTCTTTTGAATCTATTTTTTTAAGCTTGCCCTTTATTTTATCAGGATCGAGGAAGTACATTAATAGCTTAACGTAGTAGTCATATTCGTTTTTGCGCATCGTGTCCAGGTGCACAATGTCTTCAAAAAGCCAGTCTTGTGCTTTTGATGGGACTACCTTTCCAAGCCCATTGTCAGGACTGTGGATCAATAATGTACGCAGGTTGCCAATTTCGGATGTTACATCTAATTTAAAATCGCTGTTGCTAAGAGTCATAAATGGTTTATAGAAGCACAAAGATAGTTAGTTTAGTCGGGAGTCCGAAAGCCGGGAAAGACTGCTATACAAATTGACAAACAACAATGCATTTATTTTTTTACCTCTCGCAGAATAATATTCAGGGTGTGCAATTAAAGCGATTGGTGATTAGCAACAATAGCTAACGAATCTTCAAACCGTTTCAGTTTAAGATTATGTTGCAGCTGTTCCATATGTACCAAAGCATATTTAACCCTGTTATCCATGCTGGCCAAACTAAGTTTGCCTGCCCAAATAAGGTCATGAAATTCCCTGAAATTTGGTTTGGGCGTATTAAAATCAACAGGTTCATCAGGTTTTCCAAATAATATAAAAATAACGAAGTAAGAAAAATGAAGCATCTGGCGCATCAGGAAAAAGCGGGCATATTGATATTCCGTAACTTCTTTGCCAAAATATGCTTCAAGATAATCCTTTTCATCACTATCCTTCCTGATCACAAAGTTGGCTACTATGGCGAGATCCAGGTAGCGGTCATTTAAAAAGGCAGCTTCCCAGTCAACCAGCCAAACCCTATCACCGTCAAATAACGTATTTTCGGGTTTAAGGTCATTGTGGCACGCTACCATATCATGTTCGTCATGAGGATATATACTTCTGATCTTCGCATAATGCGGGAATAATGCATTGGCCATTTCCTCCGGTATTATTTTCACTGTTTGGAATTTCTGAACGAACTCATCAATTTTATCCAGGTAGTTGATCCGGAAAGAAAATGGGGGCAGGGAATGCAACCGTTTAAGCAGATCAGGCATTTTTAATTTAGCATCGTCAACAGGAAAGGGCTTTGCTTCAATAAAGTCAATTATCGAGATCCTTTCTTCAATATCGGCACACAAAACACCTGGGGCAATTCCGGCTTCTGCAGCCACCTTCATACAAGTATACTCAAGTGTAGGGTCGCTCATAGCATCAGTGCGGGTAATAATACGTAACAGGTATGGTTTTCCGGATACTCTAATTTTAAATACCATGGCAGATGAAAGTCCTGCCGTTAGCTCTTGAATATCCTCAAATTCACTTGAGCCAAATGTTAGTTGTAAAGCGTTATTAACGGCTGCTTTTTTGTTCTCGGGGATCATAAATTGTGGCTTTATTTTTTGGTTATTAACCAAATTTATAGATGCTTTTTTACTTATAATCGCTTTATGGAATATATTTTTGAAGCTGAAATTTACGAACAATATTTACGTTAATACACTATAAGCCTTATTATTTTAAGCTATAAAATTCAAACTGCGACACTACTGTTTTCGGGACTTTCGAACTAAAAACACTACTTTTGTCCAATGGATTTTATTATTGAAGCTACCCTTAATGCTGTTAAACATTTATATCAAACCGATATTACTGCCAACGAGGTAAACCTGCAGGAAACCCGCAAAGAATTTGAAGGACAGGTTACCATTGTTACTTTCCCCTTCACCAAATTTTCAAAAAAATCACCCGAGCAAACAGGGAATGAGATAGGGGAGTTTCTGCAAAAGGAATTGCAGGAAGTAGCTGCATTTAACGTTATTAAAGGTTTCCTGAATATTTCATTAACCGATAGTTATTGGATAGATCAACTCTATACTAAAATCTCCTCTGTTGATTTTGCTATTTTGCCTGCCAACGGCCAAAAGGTAATGGTTGAATATTCATCACCCAATACCAATAAACCGCTCCATTTGGGGCATGTGCGTAATAATTTATTAGGATTTTCGGTGGCAGAAATTTTAGCCGCCGCAGGATATGAGGTGATAAAATCCAACCTGGTAAATGACAGGGGGATCCATATCTGTAAATCAATGCTGGCATGGCAAAAATTTGGTAACGGCGAAACCCCGGAATCATCTGGTAT
>JABDFZ010000140.1 GCA_013286325.1 Bacteroidota bacterium
TTCATTTTAATACAGATCGTGTTTAAAGTATCTATTAGTTCTTTCGTTTTACACTTTAGGCTCCCACCCTTTTTCATAAGTTCTGCTCCAAAGTTTCATTGCTTCCGGATCATTCAATATATGTCCGTTTGAAGTGTTTATATGCAATACCCTGTCAACCCGGTATGAGATATTACCAAGCTGCGGCAGCAAGGTCGATTTAAATCCGGTTTCAATCGGGCAATTTAGTTTTGTTATCCCACGCACTGAGTCAACAAAGTTTCTCATATGCATACCATCCAATGCTTCTGTAGGACTCACTTTATTGGTAGCGTCAACAACGGTATCGTCTTTCACCTCTCTTACAAATTTATTGTCCCCATCATAAATCTTATAGCTGTTGCCGCCTGTATAAAACAGCGTTCCTTTATCGCCATAAAATATTACACCGCGGCCTAAGCCTTCAATATTATAACCATTACAGCTTCTTCCCTCCCATTCGGCAGCTGTATCGTTGGGGAAATTATAAAGGATATTTTGTGTATCGGGTGTTTGCCAATCATCCTTAAAATGGAACCTCCCGCCTGTTGACACTACTTTACTCGGAAAATCAACTCCCAGGCCCCAGCGGATTACGTCTAATTCGTGTGTACCGTTATTTAATGCTTCGCCCGTGCCCCAGTTCCAAAACCAATGCCAGTTATAGTGGATCAGGTTATCCTGGTAAGGTTTGCGCGGTGCAGGGCCTTGCCAGAGCTCATAATCAAGGTTTGATGGTACAGCTACTTGTTTGCCAATACCAATGCTTTTCCTGTTATTAGTGTACCATCCTTTTGCATAATAAGTACGGCCAATAACACCATCGTGCAGCTCTTTTACCATACCCTGCACATTATTAAACGAGCGGCGCTGGCTGCCCATTTGCACCAGGCGATTATATTTTTTTGAAGCAGCTACTGCCATTTCACCCTCATGTGGATTATGGCTGCATGGCTTTTCAACATAAACATGTTTACCTGCCTGGCAGGCCATTATAGTTGCCGGGGCATGCCAATGATCGGGTGCGGCAATAACTATAGCATCAACATCCTTTTTCTCCAGTAATTTCCTTATATCTGTTATCCCCTCAGGTTTTTTGCCCGTTTGTTTATAAATATCAGCGATAGTACTTTCAACCACTTTTGAATCCACATCGCACACGTAACCTATTTCGGCATTTGGTATTTTGGCGAAGCTTTGTGCAAGATAAAGCCCCCTGCTATGGGTTCCCATCATACCTATTACCACCTTTTCGTTTGGCGATCCCCTGAAAAACCCTGATGCTTTACTTAATTGCGGCGCAAGCAGGTAACTCGTACCAGCAACTGCGGTAGTTTGAATGAACTTTCGACGATTGATCATAGTTAGATTTATTATAGTTAGTAATTATTTTGAATTAAATTATGCTGATTAATCAGTCATTGCTGAATAAACCAAAACCCTGAATTTATTATTTAAATCATCATGAGGATAAGGCCATTCCTGTACATACAGCAGGCAAACCAAATGCTCTTTGGGGTCGGCCCAATAGGTGGTCCCGAAAAAGCCACCCCAACTAAATGAACCCTCCGATTCTCCGAGTTTTGCCTGCCCGGCTTTTGTTTCCACCTGAAACCCAAGTCCGAATTTATTCCCGTTTACATTTAAATCACCCACTTGGTTTGTTATCATCATTTCAACGGTGTGCCGGGCTAATAGGCGGTGCCCATTATAAACACCATTATTTAAAAGCATCTGTAAAAAAATAGCATAATCTTTTATTGTCGAACTAAGGCCACCGCCACCGGAATAGTAAGTGCCGTCAGCTACGGGATAATCAACAGAAACACCTGGAAAAGTAGTTGCATTCCATTTAGTCAAATGTTGTTGCTTATCTGGTGTATAAACCGGAACAAGCCTTGAATATTTTTCTTTAGGCAGGTAAAAATAGGTATCATTCATACCTAAAGGTGTAAATATTCTTTCCTTAAAAAATTGATCCAGGCTTTTGCCCGATACTTTTTCTACTAAGTAGCCTAACACATCAATACTTAACCCATATGTAAAACGCTCGCCTGGTTGATGTGCCAATGGCAGCGTTCCTAACTTATTAATTGCATCAGCGAGTAGCCGCTTCTCACTTTCGAAGCCTACAGGGATCCCTGCTTTTTGGTAGATGGCCCGCATTTTTTCTGAGCCAATTTTTACATAATCAACTCCTGATGTATGGGTAAGCAAATCTCTTATAGTTACTTCTCTTCTGGCAGCAATGGTTGTGTAGGTAGAGTCTTTAGGGTTAAATTCGGCTAATACTTTAGGATGAGCAAATGAAGGAATGTATTTAGAGATGGGATCATCTAACAGGAATTTGCCTTCTTCAAAAAGCATCATAACTGCTACACTGGTAATGGCTTTGGATTGTGAAGCAATACGGAATATATTGTCAGGCCGCATTGGCGTTTTTTTTTCAGCATCAGCCAACCCGAAAGATTTATTATAAACTATCTTACCATTACGGGCTATAAAGGCATTAGCGCCATTTATCCATCCGGAATCAATATACTGTTTTATCAGTCTGTCAATTCGTTGTAGCCTTTCTAAAGAAAACTTTTCTGTTATCGGATCCCCTTGTTGTAAAACACTATTCTGTGAGAGAGCCTGAAACGAAAAAATCGCAAAAAACAATATCACCAATAGGCTTTTGTTCATGGTAGTACCTGCTTTACAAAGGTTATAACTTGTATTGGCTGGCGGTTTATGTGAGAAAATTAAAAACCGTCATTAATACACTAATGTATAAACATTTGCCCATAAGTCAATCAAACAATCACAGGTTTGTTACAAAACGAACAATTCAATAGCCAATTACACTCCTCCAAATATGGAGAAACCACCATCCACACATATCATCGATCCTGTAACGAAAGCCGAAGCATCGCTCAGTAACCATACAATCGCGCCGATCAGTTCATCAGGGTGGCCGAATCTTTTAAATGGAGTTTGCCTTATTACCTTGCCCCCTCTTTCAGTATATCCTCCTTCAGGAAGGGTTAATAGATTTCTATTTTGTTCTGTAAGGAAAAAGCCGGGAGCAAGTGCATTCATCCTTATCGCGTCGCCATAGCGGTTAGCGAGTTCAACAGCAAACCATTGATTATAGCAGTCAACAGCAGCTTTACCTATATTATACCCCAAAACTTTAGTGATTGCCCTTTTTGAGTTCATTGATGAGATATTCACAATACTTCCTTTCCCCGTTTTGGCAATAGCTTCACCAAATACCTGAGTTGGATATAATGTACCCCATAAATTCAATTCCATTACCTCTTTCATTCCCGCGAGGTTCATGTTAAAAATATCCTCTTCTGGCTGAAGTACCCCTTGCGGCATATTACCACCAGCGCCATTTACCAAACCATCAACCCTGCCAAAAGCATCCATAATCTTATTTTTAGCAGCAGTCAATTCATCTATTTTCATTACATCTGCAACCAATGCGATTGCCTTACCGCCATTTGCATTGATATGATCGGCGCGTTCTTCGGCAACTGCTTTATTTCTCCCCAAAATCCCTACTGTGCCGCCAGCCTCAACAATGCCGTTAACAAAAGCGCTTCCTAAAATCCCGGTACCGCCGGTTACCACTATTACTTTTCCGCTTAATGAAAATTGAGATGTCATTTTTATATGTGATGTTGTTTTTTAAATAGAATGTTCCTGAAATGCTACTCTCCGCCAAACTCTGAACTCCAAATGTAAAACAAAGAATTATTCGGGCCGATAAAAAGAATTAAAAAATTCACAGTAACTAAAAACAGCCCTTGCGGGCTGTTCTGATATAGGGAAAAGGAATAAATAACATTTAAAGTTTAGTCTTCAAATAAAAGAGCTTCAACCTCGTGTTCCTGCACAGCTTCAATAATTGTACAGGTTTCAATTTTATTGCCGGCACTTTGTACACGCAAAATTTTATCACAATCATCCAGGTCGAAGTTAAAATGGCATGCAGGGAAACGCGCATTAAGGCTTTTTAAAACTTTTTCTGCCACTTTTTTGCTATTCACGTTAGTTCTGAATATCTCCACCATATTTCAAAAGTTTATCTGTTACACTTTCACCGTTTTCCACTTACCTTTCTTAAACAGGTAATAACCTAATGCTGCTGCCACCAATTGTGATGTTAGCACTGCAATAAAAATTGCTTTAGGTTCTTTAATATAATATTGGCTCAATACCCAGGCCAAAGGGATTTGAAACAGCCAAAAACTTATCAGGTTAACCCAGGTAGGTGTCCGAGTATCTCCTGCGCCGTTAAAGGCATTCATCATAACCATTTCAATCCCAAAGAAAACATAGCCCAGGCTAATAATTTGCAATGCCTGTAACGCATAACGCCTTGCCTGTACATCGCTATTCATAAAGTTAACTATAGGCTCACCAAAAAGGAAAAAGAACACACTTACCGATAACATAAATATCACCGTATAAATAGCTGTTGTTTTTACGCTCTGTTCAGCACGTTCAGGTTTACCAGCTCCAAGGTTTTGCCCGGTTAAAGTAGCTGCGGCATTACTTAAACCCCAGGCAGGCAAAAGGAAAAATATAAGCAGACGGATAGCCACCTGGTAGCCTGCCATAGCAGCTTCATGAAAACCTGCTACCAGCCTTGCCAAAAAGATCCAGCTTGCTGAACTTACCAGGAATTGTATAGTGCCTGTGCTGCCTATCTTTATAATCTGCAACAACAGCTCCTTTTGCGGCCTTAATTGGGCAGCATAAAAATGCAATAAACCCTTACGGATAAACAAACGGTACATTTGATACAAAACACCAATGCCCCGTCCGGTTGTTGTTGCAATTGCTGCCCCCTTTAAACCAAGTGCAGGAATTGGTCCAAATCCATAAATTAACAGCGGGCATAAAATAATATTGCAAATATTGGCTATCCACAGGCTTCGCATAGCAATACTGGCATCACCAGCACCTCTAAAAATTCCGTTGATAAGGAAAAGTAACATAATAACTATATTACCTCCGTACATTATACGGGTATAAACAATATTCTCGGCAATCATTTTTTCATTTGCACCCATCAGGCGTAAAATTGATCCGGCAAAAGATACGCCCACAACCCCAATTACTACAGAAAGCACAACTGCAAAAAGTAAGGTTTGCATCCCTGCATGGGCTGCGCCGTCAAGGTTTTTTTCGCCTACACGCCGTGCAACCAATGCAGTTGCTGCAATGCTTAAACCAATAGCGATAGAATAAACAAGGCTGAGAACTGATTCCGTAAGGCCAACAGTAGCAACGGCTTCGTTGCCGAGTTTCCCGACAAAGAATATATCAACTACAGCAAAAACTGACTCCATTATCATTTCCATGATCATGGGAATAGCCAACAGGAAAACCGCCTTGCGGATACTTCCTGTTGTGTAGTCTTGTTCGCTGCCTGCTATTGCTTGTTTTAATAAAGAAAAAAAACGTTTGAAACTAAGAGAAGATGAATTTTGGGTCATGTTAGTATTATAAATCGAGAGTCCTGCTAAAGGATCAAGACGATGATGTAAAAACTTGTTAATATAAATTGTCAGGTTACGATAACCTAATTTGATTTAATGCTGTTAATGGGATTCTTCCCATACCCCTGCTACTTTCCTGACTTCTTAGCCTTGATTCTTATTCTCTTAGTTTAATATCACTTAAGCTGTTGCATTAAGTTTTTTGTGATAAAATACATAAGAGCAGATAAATACGACGAAGAAGATTGCCATAAAGCCCCAGCCACTTGCAGGGTCGCCAACAGCAATTGATGAATAGGTTGCAGCAATTAGGTCGAATGCAAAACCTGCATAAGCCCATTCACGTATCCGTGGAAAACCCGGAACAATTAAAGCTATAACCCCTAATAATTTAGCTATGCCAAGCATAGGATTAAAGTATAGCGGGTAACCTAAATGCTTTGATACTAATGCTATAGATTCAGGAGTATTCCTTATGCTTTGAATTGCAGAGAACAGCATAAATGCGGCGAAAATGCCGGTAAAGATCCAGTAAAAGATGTTAATTTTTTTCATCGTGATTTTTTTTAATAGTGAATATTAGTTTAATATATTGTTTGGCTCGTTAGTCTTATTCAAAACAACTTGCTGAATATTTTTTATTTGGCGGATATGTCTTTGTGTATGATAAATTACGAAACAAAGCACTTCCAACCGTGTTACATAACCGTATACCGGCAACTCAAATGCTGTACAGGTTTGAGTGAGGTCCATAGTTTTTATATTTTCAATGGCTTTCGCTCTAATACTTTCTAATGCCGATAGCAATTCTTCCCTATTGTAGTCTCCTGGTGCAGGCATAACAAAATCCGGAGAGTCCATTTTTATTTCAAAATTCAAGAAATCTTCTTTAAACTTCGATGCCATCATATCGGGCTTTCTTTCAGTATCCTTAACCGGTCCGCTTAACATTTCCACGCATCCTGAATTAGCCAATATCATATGCCTGGCCAATTGTCCGGCAGTCCAGCTACCTTCAAAAGGGACTATATTAACTTGTTCCTGGTTAAAGTTAGAAAGATATTGTATAAGCTCTGTTAATTTATTATCAACTTCCGTAAGAATTTCTTTTGTTTCCATGGTTTTAATTTAAGCATTACGTATTATATGATGCATTTGCAACATTAAACTTTATATATCATTCCCTTTTTGACATGGGTTATGGTCTATTTTGGTAAGAATTGCTTTATATCCTAAATCCATCCCATCCTGCTTCCACTGCCAGCTTCCGGTTATCACCGTTCCATCATTATTAAACTTGCCATTAAACCTACCGGTAATCCCAGGCATATTAATTGACACAATATGATCCGTTTCGCTTACCTTATAGGTATATTCAAGCACCTTACCGTCATTATCAAAATAGTGCGATTTTAATGTTCCGCTTACCTCATCGTATCCAATAAACTCCAGCCCTTTAGTTCCTTCCAAATCCACATATTGTATAAGGAAAAATCCCCCCTCCATCCAGCTAAAGCAAACCTGTCCACATGTTTCACCCGATACATTCCACACCCCAACCAACTTATCAAGCTTTTTAAGTTCCGGATTGGGCTTCGGCTTTTTTATAATATACATTTTCGTCTCTCCTGTTTAAAATTATTTCTCCAAAACACCTTTCAATGTTACCAGGCTTGTATCCATATCTTTGGCCAGCATATCGGGTATAAATAAATTTATCAGGTTAAACGGGTATGAGTTTCTACCGATCATTCCCCATTCCATAATGGTTTGATTTGCTGAAACTGCTGTTACTGACATAAAAGTATTGGCTACATTTTTAAATGGCCTTTCAAAACGTATTTCGCAATCAATGCGCGAACCTTCCGTTATTTTTTCAATTTCCTGTTCTCCTTTTCCCACACTTTTGTTTTCACTGTCCCATGCTGATATAAACCCTACAGTTCCATCTATACCAATGTAGTCCATTTTAGCATCGGGATCCATCATTACCCATTTGCTGTACTTAGCCTGGTTTTTAAGATATTTTATATAATCAAAAACTTCCTGGCTGGCTTTGTTAATGGTTACCTGCCTTTGTATGGTATATTCTTTTTTTACAACTAATGCTGCAATTAATATTACAGCAAACAGTGCAATAATTATAATCAGTAT
>JABDFZ010000141.1 GCA_013286325.1 Bacteroidota bacterium
CTCGCGCAAACCTGGGTTCATGGAAACCTGGTCGCTCTGGATCTTTCTCGCGATCCTTGCCTTTTTCTTTGCGGGCACCTGGTTCATCAAATACCCGGACCTCGTGCAGGCCAATGCCGTGCTCACGGCCGAGAATGCGCCCAAGGAAATCATCACGCGGCAGGAAGGAAAGATCACGCGGCTCTTTGAATTCAACGAGGCCAATGTGACGCAGGGGCAGATGATCGCCTGGATCGAAAGCACGGCGAGCCATGCGCAGGTGATTAATTTATCAAAACGCCTCGACAGCAGCATCCTATTGCTGAATCAGGATGAGACTGAGAAGATGCCCGGCATTTTCCGTGAAGCCTTCGGCAACCTGGGCGAGCTGCAGCCTTCCTATCAGAATTTCATGGCGGCCTGGCAGCAGTTCAACGACTACCTCGCGAACGGCTATTACCTGAAACGAAAAAAAACATTGTATGCCGATGAAGTGTACCTGCAGAAAATGCATGCCGCCATCGAACAGCAGAAAGAGCTGACGGCAAAGGATGTGCAGCTCTCGCAGGAAGCGATGGATGCCAACAGTTCTTTGCTGAAGGACAAAGTGATCTCGCAGCAGGATATGCGGGATATGAAGAGTAAGCTGTTCGCCAAGCAGATGTCGGTGCCCCAGCTGGAGTCGGCCTTGCTAACGAACGAGATCGCACAGACGGACAAGCAGAAGGAGATCAGTGAGCTGGAGCATACGATCTCACAGCAGAAGATGCTGTACCAGCAGGCGGCGCAGACCCTGAAGAGCGGGATTGACGAATGGAAACGGAAATATATTATCACCTCGCCGGTGGAAGGAAAGGTAGCATTCGTGGTGCCGTTGCAGGAGAACCAGTTCCTGCCGAACGGGAAGATCATCGGCTATGTGAATCCGCCGGACAGCCGCTATTATGCGATGGTGGAGCTGACCCAGAATAATTTCGGAAAGATCCGTGCGGGCCAGAAAGTGCAGCTGCGTTTCGATGCCTATCCCTATGCCGAGTTCGGCTATGTGGAGGGCCGGCTAAACTATGTATCCAAAGTGCCTTCCGACAGCGGCTTCCTCGCGACCATTGACCTGCCCCGCGGCCTGCGCACCAACTACAATCTCGACGTGCAGTACCGCAGCGGCCTCCGCTCCCAGGCCATCATCATCACCAGGGACAGCCGCCTGCTCGAGCGCTTCTACTACAATATTTTTTCGGGGGTGCATAGGTGACTGTCAAAAATCGCTTTACATCATAGTCATAAATGCCGGTAGATACCAAAACATAGTAGTAAATCGAGCATTCTGAAAATTCATGGAATCGGTGGATAAGGTATTAATGGAACAAATAAAAACAAAAAACTAAGAATATGCCGGTTTCCGGTAAAGTACCTAAATGAAAACACGACCCTACGGCAGTTTTGTTATAATAATTTGTTGCTTAACAACCATTTATACAAGTTTTTGGCCGTAAATAAAAAAGTGGAAGTTACATTGTAGTTGTACTTAATATACAAATGGAAGCTTCACACTTTGCAGACAAATGATGCTTCAGTAGTAATATCTCTTTTTAAATACAGAACCAAAATATATTAAAACAATACCTACCTTGAAGTACAACCTCCCTTTACCAGCCATATGAAATGAAAAACAACTCTATATTACTTTCTGCCTTAGTTTTCATTGCCCCTGCACAGACACCGGCGATCAAAAATCAATAAATTCTACAGGTGCAAAAGCTATTTCTGACACAACCTCAATACCTTTTGAAATAGTCAATTCGCAAGGCGCCTCGTCAATGGCTACATTAAATGTTTATGTTCCTGATACTTCAAAAGTTAAAGAACTTAATAATTACTTGGTAGGAAAATATAAAAACACCGGAATCCAGCAGTTTACTAATAAGATATTTCTCCGCTAGAAAAATAGCTAAAACTTACTTTTTACAGATTAATAAAGTTTCTGACAATAAAGCTGATCTTTTTTTCAAAATATTTTATCGCCAATTATAATTACAATGGTCCGGCCGGTTATGATAGTTTAGTGTTTATGCATCAAAAATAGTTTATGAAACTTACTACTTTCTATCCGCTGCTTCTTATCTTTCTTTTCGGTAGCCGTCCAGGCGACCCATATTCAATTAGTCAAGTATCTAAAAACTACCCAAGCTCACAAGAACCAACTTACGATTTAATAAAAGGAGCAATTTTAGAAAAAAATCTATGACTTTTTACTATAATGGCTATCTAAGAAAAGCATCACCGCATGTTTTGGGTACCAAAAATGGCCCAGAGCAAGCATTATTTATGCAATACGACGGCGAATCTGAGTCTGGCCTAAGCGAGGATCAAAGAAATAATTGGAGGTGCTTTTTTCTTTACAAAATCAAGAATCCCATTATAAACGACGATGATTTTTATACTGCAAAAAATCACTCTAGGAAACAATCTTGCGTAGATATTGAGGACGTAGTTGTGGATTATAAAGGCAATTAGCGAAATACAGAAGACGCAATTAAAATTAATTTCAACGAGACATAATCCATTTAAATATTAAATTAGCTATTACCCCAGTGATAATTGATAAACAAAACGACAACAGAAATAATATTAGCTTCTTCTTAAGTCGTTTTTCTTGCCTATCCTTTGCTTTTTGTGCTTCTCTAGTCAAAATAACATAGCTGTTTTCTTCCAATTTAGCAAGCGATTGCACCCAAGCACCCATGGCTACCGATATTAATAAAAAACCTGTTAAAATAATGGTTGTTATTGCATCTAATTTTGCTCGGCGATTTGAAGCAATATACTTTAACAAAAAATCCATTTTTTGAATAATATCTGTCCCAGTTCTTTTTATTTCGGTATCAACTATGTTTGTTTGAGTCTCGACATATGTTCTTACAACAAAGAAAATACCTATTGATGCACTAAATACGATCAAGACTCCAAAAAATGTTGCGACTTTGTAGCTATTACGATTGAGAAATATTCTCCATTTAGATTGTGGAACGACAATAGAATTTATTTGATGTGACAATAAACTTTCAATATCAGACCCCCAAGAACGAGCAGTATGTTGTATATTTAAACGAAACTCTGATTTAGGTAGGTAATATAATAAATCGTCATCCTCTATAAGTCGTCTATCTGGAGTTGAAATTATAGTAATTTCGATTTCTTGTTTTTCAGGAAATTTTTTATCTGAAAATTGTATTAAATAAGACCAACTCATTTTTACTGCCTCGGAAATTATTGGTTTTACCTCATTATATGTAAGTAACTCCCCATATGTGCTAAGCAGAACCGAGGACTCATCATTAAAATATATTTTTGTTTTTAATTGAATAAGTTTGCCACCGTTTTGCTGGACAATTCTCTGATTAATTAATTCATGAAAGTTTTGCAAGTCTTGCAGATGAATCTCAAATACTCCTTTTAAACGCTTCGTTATAGTTTGAGGCTTGCCAAGTAACCCAACTATAAATTCTTTAAAATCTTCCTCCTCGTAGGGTAATGCCAAATAACCTTTTTGAAAATTATTTGGTTGCGTCGAATGTTCATCAGGTTTCATTGCTTATTTTAAGGGTTATCAAATATAAAGTTTTTAAGGTAGTTTTAATTTAAATAAGTATAAATCCCTACGTCAATCCACCCTTCTATGACTCCAGCATGTCCTTGATCTCTTGTACCTTACCCCGCTTTCCTTGTAAATGCAAAGTAATAACGCGATAGTCAGCCGTTTGGGCGTGCCAGGGATATTTTGTTTTATTGGGACGAAAGATTTCAAGGTACAATATGCTGGACCAGCGAAGGATGGGTAATGCAGTGTGTCGATTTGGATTTAGTACAGGCATTGGGAGAATGGATTGTTATCTATTATCATTGAGAAATCAACAGTCGCACATACGCTTTTAGCTTTTGTTACTACCTTGACATAAGAACAATTAAAAATGATAACCCACGGGAGTACAGCCACGTCAACGTTTCACGAATACATAAACGAAGCAATTTTATCAATAAGAAATGGATTGGAGTACCAGAGAATGGTGGAGCCTGAAATAAGGAATGGAGAATTTACTACAAATCATCACTCAATATCCGATATTAATTACCGCTATGCATTTATTATGATAGCAAATTCTTTAGAGGCGGCAGCAAATGCAATGATGCTAACTCTTGGCGCAGTAAAAGAAGATTATCAAAATCTTGAAAAACTTAATGTCGTATTAAAATTTAAAATATTTTGTGACATAAAAAGAGTAAAATTCAATGGCGACAATTTAATCGTAAAGAAAATACGTGAGATAAGTAGCTGTAGAAACAACTTTGTACATCCTAAACCCAATTTAACTCCATTCACTATTGACAAGCAAACGAATGCTGTAATCTTTGAAACAAAGAAAACCGCACTAAAAAAGTATCCAAACTATTTTACGGAAATTTCCCTTGAGCACACTTTAGAAGCATTGAAAGACTGTTTAAATTTCATTTCCTGGGTGGTTTTTGACTTATGTCAATACTCGCTTGTTGATGGAGCGCTCTTGATCGGTTATTTTTCCTACGGAAGCACAGGCTATCTTAGAGAAATTGAAGTTCAATGCAAGGTTGAGTTTGACCACAGGTGTTTTGCGCAGTAATTACAAAACGTAGAACCTTTCATTTTGTCTTACTCATCCTAATTCCGACAGCCTCCAAATAAGTCCCAAAACCAAATGTTTTTACTTTTTTCGGGGAGTATATTGTGCGAAAAATTAACCATGAAACCGATCGAAATCCTTTCCGACTATTCACATCTCAAAAACTCAGTGATGTTCATGTTCAATCGATACTATTATCAGAATTAAATACACTTAACAACAAAAAAAAGGGGATAAATTTATTGAATTTGGGGAGGACTTGCATGAGCTGGTTGATGCGGCTTTTCTATTGTCTGGCAAATAATACCTCGTGATCCAAGACTGATTTTGGGAAAGGAATTGAAAGTTATTATGACTAAATACGAGTGAAAGCCAACATTATTTAAAATAACTTTCAAATTGCTCACAATTAAAAATTGCGATTTCCCCTTCTTCGGCATCTGGTAAGGGAGCATTAATTTTGTCTAAATTCGAGATTTTCATAATCACAGCCGTTTCATAGTCCATCTCAGTTAATAAAATTGATTTTATTTTTCTTAGTGAGGGAGTAGAAATAAATGTCTTGAAGGCATCGCTGAGGCTGTAATGATTAGATATATCTTCTATGGTCTTAATTGTCCCCAAAATTTTAACAATCATCCCATCAGCGCCACTGTGTATTTCCACAAAACTCTCCATTGTATATGGATAAGTCTGATAATAGGAAGTCATTTCAATGAAAAATATATTTCCATTTTTAAATAAAATAGCATTTACAGATTTTGGACTGGGCCGCCCTACGATACGATAAAATTCTGTTTTTATAGTAACTACGTTTAATGCGCGTTTTGTACAGTCAGTACATGACGTATTATGAAATGTTTTTATTTCCTCCTCAAAATAGATAGAGTTTTGTTGCAAACAATCGATCAGTACATTATACATTTTCTGAGCTTTGAAAAGCTAAATTTTGAAAGGGCTCCGCTAATTTTTTAAATATAGGATTCAAGTTTCTTGAGACATCCTCAAATTTCGAATACCCTGCTTCATCTTTTTCGCCATAATAAAACCTAGTAATGTTTGCATCTTGAAACCTTGCCAATGCTTCAATAAAATATGGCGAATGAGAGCTGACAATGATTGGAATTCCATTTCTACTCAATTCAACAATAATTTTAGCATACTCTACCTCCCATTTAGGGTGCTCATGAACCTCAGGTTCATCAACAATTAATATTGAATTAGGGCTTATTGCACCAGAATTCAAAAGTAATTGTATAATTCCAAAAGATTTTATTCCAGTTGCTATGTTAAATGGCTTAATTTTTTGATTACTATTACTTTTTACATATGAAAAATTCAATTCCGAAGGTTCAAATATCACTTTTCCACTTATTATACTTGATATTCGATTGTAGATTTCAGTAAATCTCTCATTTGTACTTACAGGTGTACTGAGATATAATTTTTCAATTAAATCGTATATGTGGTATGGCAATTCAGCTCTTTGTTGAACCATTCTCCTATTGAATGGAGAGCCTTGAAGAACAAGAGTAGTATTTATAAATTTTGCTAATTGAAGAATTGTTGGTGTCTCTATAAGGGTTGCTTCTTTGAAATTGATAATATCATTTAATTTAAAACTTTGAACTACATTAGCTGAAATTGCGATATTCAAAAGTTCGTTATCGTTTTCAACAATCCTAATAGATGTTGGTATGTTTAGCCCACTAGGGGATACCTGGGCTTGAAAAAATTTCTTTACAATTACTTTGTCGAAATAAGATTTGCAATTTTCTTCTTCGTTACTAGCCTGATTAAACTTCGAAATTAGAACCCTGAAGAGATTATCAACATTTGTTGAAGCGACCCTTAACTGGGTAGCTTGCGTAGGGTTCGGTGCAGGCTGAGAAGGGTTTAGTAATCCCGTAATACCAGCTTTATAATTGTTAAGCAATTGCAGAATAAAATTATTATCCCCTGGAACATTACTTTGAGAAAAGATAGCCGCTATCTGATTTGTGATATTTGCAGGGAAAAGTAAATTCTGATTGGCAGGGGTCAATGGAATTAGCGGCCTAACTAATTGGTATATTTGAGTTAATGTAGCTTGAATCTGTTCAAATTGTTCAATCTTTAATTGTGTATTAGATTCATTTATCGTTTTAATTACTGAAAAAATTGATTTCGTAAGAAAAGATTTTCCTGTATCATTTAAGCCAGTTAAGACTGTAAGGCCTTTCAACTCAATATCCGCTTCCTTAATAATACCTAGGTTTCGTACTATAAACTTCATATTAAGCGATGTAAATTTTGAGTAAACATAAATAGTATCCGTGAAATTGGGAAAAAGACGCTAAAAAGGGTAATAGGTCGCCTTTTTAAAGGTCAAAAATAAGGTAATGAATCTAAAGTCAAGTAGATTTAGGGATTCTCAATAAACTTCTTCACCTCTACTCACCCGCCACACCTCCACCACAAAGTTTATCTCCCTTACCGCATCCTCATACCACTCAAAGTCCTCTTTAGCCCAAATCCTACCCGTAATCTTGCATTGATAAATCCCTGAGGTAATCTCCTTCCAAATCTCAAGTACGGCACTGAGCCGCCTCTTTTCAACTTCTTCCAGCCTTCCAAAAATATCGCTGAACATTGGATTAGGTTATTATTCTTCCGGTTTAAGCTCTTCTATGCTCCCCAAAAATCCTGGTCATTCGTAATTAGAGTTTTCCAGTTTTTAGTACTTCAATGGAAAGGGAGTTTTTTTTTGTACTCGAACGGTGGCACCTACATTTGCGTGTTACGTATGCGTGAAATAAACTGTGTAGACAAAACCAGAAATAAACCGCTTGCCACACTTATTTTAATAGGCTTCAAATAAGGATTTATGTCATCATTCACGCCCGAGCAGAATGTAATGAAGCAAAAAGTAAAAATCATCATAAATATACCCACCAGAATTTGCATAGATTTCCACTTTGTACGGAAATAGACAAAGTAGCAGAAAATCAGCG
>JABDFZ010000142.1 GCA_013286325.1 Bacteroidota bacterium
TTACGCATTGGGGTTTAAGCGGCCCTGCTATACTTCAAATTTCATCGTACTGGAGGCCTGGAGAATATATTTATATCGATTTATTACCTAATCAGAATATTGTTGACCTTATTCAGCAAGAACGGGAGGTTAATGGTAAAAAAATGTTGCTGGCTTATTTAGCAAGTTTATTCACCCGCAAATTTGCCGAAGCATTGAGCGATAAATTGCCTGTAGATAAAAACATGGCATCGTTAAGCAAAACAGATATAGAAAACATTGGTCAGCTAATTCATGAGTTTAAAGTAAAACCTGCCGGGGATAAGGGCTATGATAAAGCTGAGGTAATGCGTGGCGGCGTATCAACCGACGAGTTATCCTCAAAAACATTAGAAACAAAAAAAGTACCAGGACTATACTATGGTGGTGAATGTGTAGATGTTACCGGGTGGCTTGGTGGTTATAATTTTCAATGGGCATGGGCAAGCGGTTTTGTGATAGCGCAGGGAATTTGAGTAGTCCATGATCGATAGTCCATAGACCATGGTGTTCCTTTTAGAACTATAGACTATGGACTTTTCGCTCCTTTCACCTGTTTAAAATAAACAATCAGTCTGTCGATATTTGCCAGCATATAAACTTTGGCGTGGATCTTATCTACCAAATCAGGGTAATCACCCATAATATCGCTCATTATATCTTCAAAATTTTCGTTGGTTATGCGCTTCATTTGGGCAGTGTTTTCGCCGTAATAGTAAACGGTCTTTTCTATGCTGCCACCGCCGCCGCCAAATATCGGAATGGAAACCCCTGCGCCAACGCCTCCACCATAGCCACCTGTACCCGCACCAACGCCGATATCAGGCGAGAAGCCTATGCTGTGGCCGCCGCCACCTTTTCCGCCACCGCCGGCCATATACAGCTTAACATCTTCGTTAAGCACTACCTTTACAAAATCGAGCTCTTTTTTTGCCCATATTTCATTATTGGGTGCATGGGCGACAATAAAACTATCTTTACCAATCACAAATGATTTGAGGTCGCTTGCACTTAGCTTAAAAGGTTCGGTTTTGTTATTGTCTTTAAACTCAATAAAGCCCTCATCTTTTATGGGTCCCTTTGCCGAGGGGTTAACACGGATAAGGCCAGTTTCGATATTTCCTTTTACATCAGTAAAATGACCGGGCAACCATTTATTTGATTGCGATTTTGCTGATACAATTATCAGCATAAAAAATAAAATGATTAAAATTGAGCGCATAATATTTAAAACACAAATAACGCAATTTTACCTTATTTAATATGATGATTGTTGACCTAAGAAGCGATACCGTTACAAAACCCACTGCGGGGATGATGGAAGCCATGTTTAATGCAAAAGTTGGCGATGATGTTTTTGGGGAGGATGAAACTGTAAATGAACTGGAAAGAAAAGCTGCAGCCATGTTTGGCATGGAAGCCGGTATTTTTTGCCCATCGGGCACTATGACTAACCAGATAGCTATAAAATGTTTTACACAACCGCTGGACGAGTTAATTGCTGACCAAACCTCGCATGTTTATCGTTACGAAGGAGGCGGAATAGCTTTTAATTCGGGGGTATCTACACGGCTATTAAATGGTTACCGGGGTATAATTACTACTGAAATGATAGAGCCCGAAATTAATGCTGATAATGTCCATCATCCGCATACCAGCTTGGTGGTATTAGAAAATACGGTAAACAAAGGCGGCGGCAGTTGCTACACGTTGGAACAAATTAAGCCAATTGCCGAATTATGTAAAACCAAAGGTTTAATACTTCACCTGGATGGCGCCCGCATTTTTAATGCTTTGACCCACACAGGCGACAAGGCTGTGGATTATGGTAAATACTTTAATGGTATTTCTGTATGTCTTTCAAAAGGCCTGGGAACGCCTGTTGGTTCGGTGTTTTTAGCTGATAAAGAAACTATAAAATATGCCCGCCGTATCCGTAAAGTTTTTGGCGGTGGATGGCGTCAGGCTGGTTTTTTAGCAGCGGCAGGTATTTATGCATTCGACCACCATGTTGAAAGATTAAAAATCGACCATGCCCATACTCAAATACTGGCAGATGAACTTGCTAATTGCGGATGGGTTGCAAATGTGTTGCCTGCTGAAACTAATATCGTTTTGTTTGACACAGTTGAGCCGGCAAGCGTAATTCTGCAAAAACTGGAAGCGAATGGAATCAAAGCCCTTTCTACAGATAAGCACAGAATCCGTTTTGTGTTACATCTTGATGTACACCCTGAACAGGTGGAGTATGTGGTGGACGTGCTGAAAAGTTTATAGTCTGAGGTCTTGAGTCGTAAGTCAGAAACAGATATACGACTCAAGACCTTAGCCTCAAGACTTAATTTCCCTGTCTGCTGCTTGTCTTTCAACCATCCATCCGGGATATTCTTTTGGTAATGCGCTCACCTCATCAAGCTTTTTCAAATCATCTGCAGATAATAATAACTCCGTTGACTTGACATTAGCATTTAGCTGCTCAATACTTTTTGCCCCAATAATTGTGCTGGTTACCCCCTTTTGCTGACGAACCCAGGCCAGCGCTACTTCGGCAATTGAAGCATTGTGTTGCTTGCTAACTTCGGTGGCTACATCAATAATATCATAAGTCTTTTCTTTATTAATAGGCGGAAAATCAAACGTGTCGCGGCGGCTCCCCTCAGCTTTTCCCACATTCCGGCCATATTTACCTCCAAGGAATCCGCCTGCTAGCGGGCTCCATGGCATTACACCAATGTTTTGATCGGCTGCCAGTGGTAATATTTCTCTCTCGATATCCCTTGCTGCCAATGAATAAAAGTATTGAAGCCCCATAAATTTATTCCAGCCATGCTTTTCGGTAATTCCTATCGCTTTCATCACCATCCATGCAGGCCAATTGCAAATGGCTATATAACGTACTTTTCCAGTCTGCACAACATCGTTAAGAGCGCGGACAGTTTCTTCAACGGCGGTTTTCGGATCAGCACCATGCACATATAAAATGTCGATATGATCTATTTGCAGACGCTTTAAGCTATCATCAACCGATTGGAAAATGTGGTAACGTGAAAGGCCCATATCATTTGCGCCCTCCCCCATTCGGCCACGTAGCTTGGTAGCAATTACAAGGTTATTACTGTTTAAACCAAGATCCTTTATTGATTGCCCCAATAATTTTTCCGATTCACCAAAAGAGTAAATATTTGCAGTATCGATAAAATTAATGCCGTGATCTACCACCACCTTCATAATATCATTCACTTCCTGTTGTTGCGCATTACCTATTGCTTCCCAATAGCCTTTGCCGCCAAAGGTCATGGTGCCAAAACATAATTCGGAAACCACCAGCCCGGTGTTGCCTAAAAAATTGTATTTCATAAAGTTTTTGTTTGATTGATATAGTAAAATTAGCAGATGGAACCGGTATTTGTTGTTTTGAATAGTCAAATGAGAGTCATAAAGGGTCGAGTCGACTCACCCCGACATCGCTGCGCTTGTCACCCCTCTCTGCTTCGCAAAGAGGGGATCGTTAGTTTCTTATCTTCTTTTTTGCTTGCAACAGCGCAGTGTAGGTCGAGGATGTAATTCGCACTATGTAAATTAACATAAAGATTAGCCTCAAAACTAAACAAGTTTGTTGTTGTTGTATTTGCAATGAACAGGCTTTTAACCAAACTCGAAAAAATAGGCCGTGACCCAAAGATCACAGCTAAAACTGTAGGCTTACGTTATGTATCGGACACTATACCAGGCTATTCCCGCAAGAAAGCAGGGAAAGGCTGGAGTTATTACGATACTGATGGCAAATTGGTTAAGGATAAAGAATTGATCAGCAGGTTTAACAAACTGGTTATCCCGCCTGCTTATACCAATATCTGGATCTCTCCTTTTGAAAACGGGCATCTTCAATTTACCGGTAAAGATATTGCCGGCAGAAAACAATACCGCTATCATCCGGATTGGAACAAAATCCGTAATCAATCAAAATATCATCGTTTACAAACATTTGCAGCTTATTTGCCCGCTATACGCAGACAAGTAGATAAAGACCTGGTAAGGCACAATCATGATCATGATAAAATAGTTGCCCTTGTTGTAAAGTTGATGGAGTTAACCAGCATACGTGTGGGTAACGAAGCGTACAAAAAGCTTTATGGCTCATTTGGTTTAACTACCTTGATGAACCGCCATGTGAAAATTGAAGGCTCGAACATCAATTTTGAATTTAAAGGAAAAAAGGGTGTTTATCATAAAGTATCGTTACAAAGCCGAAAACTTGCCAGGCTTGTAAGGCAATGCAGGGAGATTCCGGGAAAGGAACTGTTTCAATATTATAATGAAGACAGAACGCGGTGTACTGTTGGATCGGGAGATGTGAATGCTTATTTAAAAGAAATAACAGGAGAAGATTTTACGGCAAAAGATTTTCGTACCTGGGCTGGCAGCGTAAGTGCATTATATGCCTTTAAGCAAGCCGGAGAATTTGAAACTGTTACCGAATGCCGCAAGAAAATTGTGAATGTACTGGATGAAGTGGCATTAAATTTAGGCAATACCCGTACGGTTTGTAAAAAATATTATATACACCCAACGGTAATAAAGAGTTACGAGGACGGCGCAATTTTTAAATACATTAAGCATATTGATGAAGATAAAGATGTTAATACGCCCGAATTAAATATTGCTGAGAAAGCCCTGCTTAAAATTCTTGAAAACGAAAAACTGGCCGAAGCCAGTTAATTGATTATGCTGAATTGGTTAAATTAAGTTGATTGAGCCAGTAAGAAATAAACTAATTAACTGATCTTATTATTAACTACTAATACTTAATCAACTTAATTTAACTCAATCAACCTGCTGACTACTTTGCTTTTTTTGTTGTAATAAACAGCACTCCTTTTTTGGCTTTATCGCCATACTTTTTAACTATTTCATCACCCGACCGTGCGCTCATACTTTCAATATCAGCTGCAGAAAGTTTTTTCAGGTCTTTTTCTGAAGCTTCTTTTCCATCAATCATGATCAACCTAGTTGAAAGATGGCTAATGTTGGTTTCGTTGTTAAACCCATTTAGCGATTTAAAGCCGTTGGTGTTATAAAGAACTTTAAACTGGGCAAATTTGGGGTTGGCCATCTTTTTATCAAAAAAAAGTGAATCCTTACTAAAAGTCATAGCGCTATTTTTTCCTCTTGCTCCATGGATTACCATTCCCCGGGTCATTACAGAATCTTCACCGTTTATTGTAAAAACCATTACACTATCTTTTCCAAACATTACATTTCTGTTATGCCCGTTTATAGTTACAATAGAAGGTTTTGTACCATTTAATGTATGGGTGCTTTTAAATAGTGTAAAAACTTTTATATCATTTTTATTAGTCTTGCCATTTGTACCGGCAATGGTAACCGTATTTAAATCATCGTCATCGTCACTATCTAAATCTTTTGACGAACTTGCTATAACAACTTTATTTACATCATTAACAGAGCCGTTGCCTTTTAATGCGCTAACTAAGGTGTAGGCGTTATTGTTGTATAACTTGTCTACTTTTTCCTTGAATTTTTTACCGCTTTCAGAGTCATCAGTAGTTATAAATAGTGCGCCGTGTTTTTTATCAGCCAGATCAATTATTTTATTTGCACTCTCAGCCGATACGATGCCTATGCTATAGATTTTATTAGGGTCGAGTTTTTTGAAATCGGCTTTGGTTGATTTAACGCCATTTATTACATAGTTCAGTGAATCACTTTTTTCATCGGTGCTTATAAACACATTTCCTTTTCTTATTGTATCTAAACCTTTTACTGTTACAGCTTTTGTGTTAATAGCAGTAGTTAAAGCTACATTGCCTTGTAGTTTAGAATTTGACTTTATATTCTTGCTGGTTGCAGGAGTAACTGCCTTAACAGTAACTGTTAAAGTGGATTTTAAAGCTTTATAAACACTGTTGCTTTTTTTAACAAGCTCGGCTTTTGAAATGCTGAAAACCAGCAACAACACAACAACAGCAGGTACTAAAAACGCATACCGCGTTAGTTTAAACCTCGAAGATCTTTTTGTATTCATCATGATAATTCTTTTTTTAATGGTTGAAATATTGAAATGGTTCACTATGCTGCTTGGAGCAGGTGCGAAGCCTACGTTTACCAGGCTGTATTGATATTGTTTACTGTCGGCGCCGTTTCTTAATATCTTTCTGTCGGTAATAAACTCAATGTTTTCGCGTACGGCTTTTTTCATCAGCCATACACCGGGATTAAACCAGTAAAATATGGTACTGAGTTCGGCAAGCAGTATATCCAAAGTATGCCATTCGCTTACGTGGACCTGCTCGTGCAGTAGAATAGACCGCAGATCGGAAGGCTCGTGCCTGTTAGGATTTATATAAATACTTTTCCAGAAAGAAAAAGGACTGGTATCGCTATCAACCACTCTTACATCATGTTCATAAATTTGAGCCGCCCTTGAATTACGGTATAATTTATATAATGAAAACAATTGCATTAGTAATCGCATGGTAAGCAATACTACACCCAGCCAAAAAATACCTTCGGCCCATATCCAATAATTTGGCTGTGCAAGCGGCTTGATAAATGCTTTTGCCGGGGCCTGCCAGTTAAAAGCTACCTGCTGCACAGGTTTTGCTATTTCCTGGTGGCGTTGCAAAAAGTCGGAAAGATTAATTTGGGGGTATATAGAGGCAAACAATATAGCCGCCATTAAATAAATGCGGTTAAGGGTGTAAAAAGTAAGATGCCTGAGCACCAGGTAATAACCGGCGCAAAACAACAAAAGCGCCACATTTACTTTCAACAGGAAAACAAATAAGGTTGGCATAAATCAGGATTTAGGGTTTTCAATCAGTTTAATAATTTCCTTTAATTCGTTTGCGCTGATCTTTCTTTCGTTAGCGAAAAAAGTAACCAGGTCTTTATAAGAGTTTTGAAAATAATCGCTCACAAAGCCACTCATGAATTTCTTTTTATACTCTTCTTCCAGTATTACAGGTGCGTACCGGAACGAATTTCCCATCTTTTCGCTTTTTATAAAGTCCTTGCGTTCCAGGTTTTTTATGGTTGATGCAAGCGTAGTATACGGAGGTTTGGGCTCTTCCATCAGGTCGAGAAAATCCTTTATAAACCCTGCTCCGCATTGCCATACTGCCTGCATTGCTTCTTCCTCTTGTTTAGATAACTTTTCCATGCTTTTACGATTATTTCGTAAAACTACGAGTAATTCGTAATAATCCAAATTATTTAACTCTTTTTAACATTCTTTTTTCTTTATGTAGCAGTTGTTATAAAAGTTGTAATTATTGCAAGCCGTTAACCTGTAACATTTTTAACTTATTACTGCAATTGTTGGAACATTGGAAATAATGATATAACTTAGATGACTTAAACATGA
>JABDFZ010000143.1 GCA_013286325.1 Bacteroidota bacterium
AGTTGGCGATAAATACAACCTTGATGTGATCAAAGCAGAACGAGTGCGTATTGATGCGATATTAAAAGAAGAAGGCTTTTACTACTTTGCCCCCGAGGATCTGCTGGTACAAATTGACAGTACCAACGCCGGTAAGAACATGGTTAACGAGTATGTGACCGTTAAGGAGGAAACCAATGATAAGGCATGGGATATTTATACCATCAAAAACATTTACATCTATCCCAAATATACTTTACGCGATACGGCGGTTAAGCTCGATTCGGCCCGGCTGTATTCAGACTACTATGTGATCGATCCGCAAAATACTATTCATCCGTATGTTTTCCGTAACGTGATGTCGTTCCATCCCGGCGAGCCGTACAACCGTGCTGATCATAACCAGGCGCTAAGCCGCTTTATTGATCTGGGCCCGTACAAATTTGTAAAGAACCATTTCGAAGTGGTGAACGATCCGGGTTCGCCTAAACTCAATGTTTTTTACAATTTAACGCCTTACCCAAAAAAATCATTAAGTTTCGAGATATTAGAGCGTACCACGTCGGCCAATTACCTGGGTACCCAGGCCTCATTGACCTGGCGGAACCGTAATGCTTTCAGAGGTGCTGAATTGTTGAGCATATCACTTTTGGGTAGCACCGATGTGCAGTTCTCTGGTCAGAACAACGGATATAACGTTTACGAGGCAGGGCTAAAGACCAGCCTATCGTGGCCGAGGTTCATTACGCCCATGCGCATAAATTCCAACACCGATTTTTTACCCCGCAGTACCGTTCAATTTGAGTATGATCTTACCAACCGCACCCAACTGTACAAATTAAATTCGTTCCGTACGCAGTTTGGGTACCAATGGAAACAAAACAGATATATATCGCACGATCTGGAAATAATGAGCATAACTTACGTGAACGCCGCCGATGTAAGCGACAAGTATAAGGACAGTATTAAAAACACCCAAAACCCCTCGTTAAAACATGTTATTGAGAACCAGTTGACCTTAGGGCCTACCTACAGTTATACCTATACTAATACCATGAAAAGCTATAAAACAAATACACTTTATTATAACGGATCCATAGGTTTATCGGCTAATCTACTGGGCATACTCACCGGCGCTGATACAGTTGCAGGCAAGGTGAGGTATTTGTTCAACATTCCTTTTAACCAGTATGTAAAACTCGAAGGCGATATACGATCATATCATAAAACAAACAAGACCGATCAGCTCGCCGCCCGTTTTTACGTCGGGGCCGGTTTCTCATATGGCAACTCCACTATCATGCCCTATACCCAGCAGTTCTTTATTGGCGGATCGAATAGTTTACGCGGGTTTAAGGCACGGTCCCTTGGTCCGGGTACTTTCCAGCCTAGCCAGGCGGTAACCAGTGGCACAGGTTTCTATCCTGATCAATCGGGTGATATTAAGCTGGAAGCTAATTTAGAGTACCGTCCAAAACTGTTCAGCATTGTAAATGGAGCTCTATTTTTAGACGCGGGTAACATCTGGAATCTGCGTCCGCATACAGGTTTGGAAGGGGGCGCCTTTGGCCCTAACTTTTTAAGCCAGATAGCGGCTGATGCGGGTGTTGGTTTACGCTTCGATCTTACGGTATTGGTGCTCCGCACTGATGTGGGTTTTCCGATCCGCAAACCCTGGCTGCCCGAAGGCCAACGTTGGGTAATTAACCAGGTCGATTTTAGCAATGGCGGCTGGCGATATGAAAACCTGGTGTTCAGTTTAGCTATTGGGTATCCGTTCTAAGTTTAGTTAACGGGTATTGGGTTATTCAATTATTATCCTTCGTACCACTTTACCCATCAGTAACTCAAATAACCGGATACACGTAATAGCTCATTAAATTTATAACAGCTGTCCTAATAATAATTTTTAAATGAACAGGCTTTTATTAACTTAGGGGACTAGATCAATGCCATTTCTTAAATTATAAACGTATGAAAATAACTGTAATTGGTGCGGGCGCGGTGGGTGCAACTTGTGCCGATAATATCGCCCGCCGGGAATTAGCCGAAGAATTAATTTTGTTAGACATCCGCGAAGGTTTTGCCGAAGGCAAGGCTATTGACATGATGCAAACTGCCAGTTACCTGGGTTTTGATACCAAGGTTACCGGCGTTACTAATGATTATGCCGCTACCGCGGATAGCGAAGTGGTGGTCATTACTTCGGGCCTGCCGCGTAAACCCGGCATGACCCGCGAAGAATTGATAGGCACCAACGCCGGCATTGTAAAAAGTGTTACCGAAAATATAGTTAAATATTCGCCTAATACCATCATCATCGTGGTCTCGAACCCGATGGATACCATGAACTACCTTACCTTTAAAACGTCGGGCTTGCCTAAAAACAAGATCATTGGTATGGGTGGAGCCCTGGATTCGGCCCGTTTTAAATATTACCTCAGCCAGGAACTGGGCTGCTCACCTGCCGACCTTAACGCCGTAGTAATTGGCGGCCATGGCGATACCACCATGATACCTTTGATACAACACGCTACCTGGAACAGTATCCCGGTAACGCAGTTGTTAAGCAAAGAGCAGCAGGACAAAATTGTTGCTGCTACCATGGTTGGTGGCGCTACCTTAACTAAACTTATCGGTACTTCGGCGTGGTATGCACCAGGCGCAGGTACCGCGGCGATGGTTGAAAGCATTGTACGCGATGAGAAAAAACTTATTTCGTGCGGTGTTGCCTTAGATGGCGAATACGGCCAGAAAGATATTTCGTTAGTAGTACCGGTGATCTTAGGTAAATCGGGCTGGGAAAAGATCATGAACTTTAAATTGAGCGATGCCGAGCAGGCCGAGTTCAACAAAAGCGCCGATGCAGTGAGGAATATGAACCAAGTGCTGAAGGATAGTAATTTTATATAGTTATTTGGTTACTGGGTTATTGCAAGAACCGTGTAACAAACAACCACATTTTTTTTAGAATTTTGACCATAACCGTCCCATTACAAATTATAGACCTGCAAGACGATGGCTTCCACCCTTTGGTGGAAGTTGTTGTTTTTGGTAAACATTTCCTGGTGGTGCTAGATACCGGTGCATCAAAAACGGCCTTCGATAAAAGCATGCTGCTACAAACTAACGAGGCTGCTATTTTGATGGAAACTGATAAACTATCAACCGGATTAGGTACCAGCACTATGGTATCGTTCAAGTTAACATTACAGGATCTAAGTATAGGCAACTTACACGTTCCTGAATTTGAAGTGGCCGTTCTGGACCTGTCTACCATAAACAAAGCATACGAACAACTTGGCAAACCCCTGGTTCTGGGTGTTTTGGGTAGCGATATTTTAATGCAGTATCAGGCAGTGATAGATTATGGCAAAAGTCTGCTAACGCTAAACAAATAAAGAGGTATTTTTATAAAGTGAGTCGCATTTTAAACTCATCTTTATACAACCTAAAAAATGCAACGGTGTAAATTAAAAGTAATACAAAAACTATACTGGTTAAGCCGCTATTGAGGTGTTGCAGTAATAAAGTTTCATGTTGATCAAAAACATATTTGAGCACAACTTTTACAACAATATACGCAACATAACCTATACCTGATATGTTGTATATTTCCGAATATTGGATCGATCTTTTTTCTCCCCGAAGAAAGTACATATTGATCAGGGCGATAACAATAATAAAAACAAAGGGCAAATAAGTTATAGCACCCACACTATTACGCATAGCAATATTGGTATCGGCATTATTTAAAAAGTAATATATCATTCCTATTAATGTTGCTGTTAACATAACGCTTGGCCATTTAAAGCAATCAAGCATATATTCCCGGTGTTTGTTTCTGATCTGTTTCCGCACCAGCTCAGCCTGAAATTCTTCCATTTCGCGCAAGCCTGTATTACCGCCAAAGTCCTGATCGATAATTGTATCTATTGCTGTATTAAAATCTTGTGTGTTACCTTTCTCCAAACCCGTCAATAGATGGTCGTACACTTCCTGGTATGTTTCTCGATAGGTTACCAATAACGAAACACGGTCCTGTAAACTTTCTTGCTCTCCTTTACTTAACTTCATTTTAATGCAGGTTTAAGGCTTAATAATGCTTGCAATCGTTCAATAAAAGCTTCGGCCTGGTTAACCTTGCTGGTTACTTCGGTACCGCCTTCTTCGGTCAAACGGTAATACTTGCGCACTCGGCCAGATAACAGATATCGTCGTTCAGTACATAGCCGTCGTCATACAGTCTTCACGGCTTCAAGCGCATTTTAAATTCGTATCTATAAGCGTTGAAAATAGCTATTGCAGACAAAAGAGCATAAATAAAAACTGCTACAAGTATTATTGAGTCTACCACAAAAAGTGTTTTTTTGTCTAGCTTAAGCCAATAATGAAAGATCACTTTGAAAAAATTTGAGATAAAGATCATAGCTATATAATACACAAATAACCGGTTACCCATCGCCCTTAAACTATTGTTTTTAATAGATCTCTTTTGCTCGTATTTATTGAACCTGATCACCAAATTGCCAATCCCAATAAAAACGAATGGCGCCAGTACCATAATACAAACCCCTAAGTATACCCAAAGCAGAAAAGATCTGGAGCTATGTATGCCGCAGTAGCAAACAATGGCTATAAACAATGGAGCTAGTATACCGGGCCATTTAAGAAACCCGGCAAGTTGGTCGACCCTTCTTTCTTGCATCTCATCTTTCAACACGGCATTTTGTTCGTATTCTAATTCCTCAAGCCCTTGATGACCGCCAAAGTCCTCTTCTAAAATTTCCCGGTAAGTCTTTTGCAGATCGGGCATCGTATCACGTGCTTCCATGGCACTCAGTACGTGGTCAAATACTTCATCATAAGTTTCCTGGTATTTCACTTCGTTGCTTACTAATACATTAACATTGTCGATCTGTTCCTGAGTTAATTTCATTTTAGTGCGGGTTTAAGGCTTAATAATGTTTGTAATTGTTCAATAAAAGCTTCGGCTTCGTTAACCTTACTGGTTACTTCTATACCACCCTCCTCTGTCAGGCGATAATACTTACGCACCCGGTTATCTACGATCTCCGTACTTGTTTCAAGCAGCCCCTCAGCTTCTAACTTATGCAAAGCAGGGTACAACGCTCCTTCAGTAAGTTTGATCTCGCCTGCGGTAATTTCTTTTACCTTTTGTGTGATCTCATATCCATACATCTGCTCGTTATCCTCTAATAACTTCAAAATAATGGTTTGCAAAGTGCCTTTCAGCATTGGGTTCGTGCTCATATAAAACAAAGATATAAATTATCTTATATACATAAGAAAATTATATATATAATTTATGCAATATGATCATATGCAAAACAAGCCTGATAAGGCACGCAGGGTTATTCTTATTTTAGATCTAATAAGACCCTTTTTTTGAACCATCTATATTCTATTACATATAGGATCCATAGTACAAAGCACAGCGCCAAAATCAGATCAAACACTATCGATCTTGAATTTGTGGCTGCGTAAATATCATAACTTGCATGAAATGCCGAGACCGCAATTAACGAATGTGTTTTGTTAGCTATAGCACGCATACCCCAACTGCCAGCTAATAAGATCAGAAAGAAAATAAAGTTAGATAAGCTCAGTTCGAAATTCAAATGCCATACAAACCACATAACGGTTACGATAATAATTCCTGCAAACTTTGGTAAAAACTGTAGCATTGGCTGCAAAAATCCACGCCAGCCGGTTTCTTCAAACAGGGCATATATCAATATAGATAAGATCCCTCCACTAACTTCTCCTGTTTTAAAAAAAAGAAAAAGCCCCAACGCAAATATCGGCACCAGCCAGAATATAACTAATGGCAAAACAAACGAAGACGCATTGCCTTTAAGGGTCATCGTTGTTTTGATCTTGAAAATATAACAGGTTACAATTGCTCCTATGGCAGGCCCCACGCCTTGTAATATAGTTTTTAAAAAACTATTACTAACTGGACTTAACAATCCGGTTTTATTAGTTGCGTACCTTATTAAGATAGCAATAACAAAAAAAACAACAATGGCCTTTATCCTTGTTTGCTTTTCTTCCTTGGTCAGTTTATTCATTTCCATAAGTACAAAGAAACAGCAACGTGCAGTGTAAAAAATTGACTTTAGATAAGAAATGATATTAAGCCGTTATTACCCGTTTTCTTAACCGGCTTAAGCTTTCGGGAGTAAGACCGAGGTACGAAGCAATATACTTTAAAGAAGTACGCTGGATGATCCTGGGATGTTTGCTGACCAGTTGCAGATACCGCTCCTCTGGCGTAAGCGTTAACAAATTAATTTGTTCCTGTTGCTTTTTCGCGTAGAGTGTTTCTGCAGCTATACGGCCGATATGAACGCTTGATATTGAACTTTTATACAACGCATTCAGATCCGTATAAGATATTGACCACACCTTGCTATCTTCTAAAGCAATGGTTGACAATACCGTTTTCTCCTGCTTTAAAAACGATAGATAGTCAGCAAAAAAATCATTTTCATAAAGCAGGTTAAGGCAAATTTCGTGCTTGCCATTCCAGATAAACAGACCCACCGAACCTTGTATTAAAATATTCAGATATTTTTCAACTGTATTGCTCTCTTTAATTACCTCGTTTTTTTTAAATGAGCGTTCATGGAGCCTGGATGCAAAAGCCTGCCAGTTACTGATATCTGCCTTATAAAAAGGATCAAAAATAGCTTTGACATGGTGTGCAATATCAATTTCCATTAACAGTTATTTAACTCACCAACAAATTACAAATAAACTACCAAATTAAAAAGCCCTGTCCTGATATTGCTATCGGAACAGGGCTTCCCTGAATATGCTATTTAAACTTTATACGTCTATACGTGCATAACGTGCATTCTTCTCAATAAATTCACGACGTGGTGCAACCTCATCTCCCATTAACATGGAGAAAGTATGATCGCACTCGGCAGCGTTATCAATGGTCACACGGCGCAGGGTACGGGTCTCAGGGTTCATGGTAGTGTCCCAAAGCTGGTGATCGTTCATCTCACCCAAACCTTTATAACGCTGTATGTGTACGCTATCTTCTTTACCCGCGCCTTTTAAACGCTGTACGGCTATATCGCGTTGGTCATCGGTCCAGCAATACTCCTGCTCTTTACCTTTTTTAACCAGGTACAATGGTGGAGCGGCAATATATACGTAACCGTACT
>JABDFZ010000144.1 GCA_013286325.1 Bacteroidota bacterium
TTAAAGACAACATAACCGGGTAAAAACGGATGTTCGGAATAGAGGCAACAATATGCCCTCCTTCAGCCAGTAAAGTTGAGGCAAGTAACAACGCTTCATCAGGTTGTGCTAAATGTTCCAGTACATCATTAAAAAATATACAATCGAATTTTTGGCCTGCAGGTATTTGAACCTCGTTATCAAACTGGGCATTAATTACCGTATCCAGTTTTAACGCTGCTGCTTTGGCTGATCTTTCATCCGGCTCAATACCCCACACCTTACATTGATACAGCTCTTTTAACATTTGTCCAAAGTTTCCGGTGGCGCAACCCACATCCAAAACGGTTTTTAAGTTGCCGGGTATGTACGGGAGTAACTCTGTACGTGTGTGGCTGTAATACGAAATATCTTTATCCCTGTAAATCTCTTTCACTTTTATTTATTTGTAAGTATTTGTTGAGATAATGAATGAAGTAAGCGGGAGTTTTATAATAAAAATACCCTTTATGAAAACGACTAATCTGTTGCATTGCCAGCCAATAGGTTTTTTTTGCCGAAGCTTTTTTTGCCAGTAAAACGCTTATTAATTCTTTTAACGTTTTGTATTCGGCTACACATTGTTCTTTGTAGCTTAAGCTGATGCATGAAACCGGTAAACTTTTCCGCCATTTTTGCTGGAATATCAGCGCATCTGCTGCCCAATCCTGGTTCATGTTGCCTTTTGAAAAATGTTCCATCAGTATATCGAAAACGCTGTAAACCTTATACCCGCAACTATGTATCTGCAACGAAATATCAAGATCATAAAAATGATACCCTTTAAATAACTCTTCATCAAATTTTATCTTGCCGAAAAGACTTTTACGGATGCAGATCCATATACCATCTAAAAGAACCACCTGGTTTTTGGCTGAAGTATTACCTGATGCCGATGCTGTAAATGGTTCTAACCCATCGCCATCATTTACAAGTAATTGCTGACTAACCAGGCCGCCGCCCCACCATGAACCTGGCATTTGTGGAGCATATGGACTTCCTGCAACGCCTATGGCGCCCGTTTGCTCATCTTTAAAGTAATCAATTACTTTAAGTCCCCAGTTATTGGAGTGGAACATAATATCATCATGCATAAAGCACAAATATGGATAACTGCTTTTTTTAACGCCGATATTATACGCCTCAAAAATGCTGTATTTATTTGCCGAGTTATCAATAACTATAATTTCATAAACCATGCCAATTGTAGCATCAATATTGGCCTCTAGTTCTTTTGAAATTGCGGCTGTGCGCGAACATATAATAATGGAGATCAAGTTAGCAGTGATTGGGTTTTTAATTTTGCATAGATCAATAAACAATAAAGCCTCATCCAAAAACCAATTTGCGCTGTTCCTGACAAAGCAGCCCGTTTCAGATAAAGCCTGAGACCCACAAACGCTTTTGTGTGAAGTTTCTTAAAAAAGTACTTAATAATATTACCAGCCTTTTCCTTTTCAAATAAAGTATCTGTTACCAGTGAGCTTGTGCCGCCAATGGTAAAATTGGCAATAATGGTATTGGTATAATGAAACTTATAATTTGCGAAACAACGCAGGTTTAAATCGTAATCAGCAAAAACAGGATATTTTAAACTAAAGTCTCCGATGCTTTTAAATACAACGTTGTGATAAAAAATAGACTGGTGACAAATATTATCGCTGAGCAATCTTTTTAGGTCAAATTCTCCTGCATGTATAAATCCTTCATTAATATTTTTGTTATGCCGTTGCATCATCACATTGCCGTATAATACTTTGGCATTTGTTTTTTTCAATTGCCCCGCAATAAGTGACAGCACATTTTCATTATACAAAGAATCGTCGCTGCCCAAAAAATATAAATACTCACCTTCTGCATTTAAAATACCTTTGTTCATGGCGTCATAAATACCTTTATCTGGTTCCGAGTATAGTTTTAGGGCAGGCAGCATTTCATAGCTTTTTACTATATCGATAGTTTCATCCGTCGAATCGCCATCAATAATTATTACCTCATAGTCATTAAAATCCTGTTTCGATATGCTATCTAAACAGTTTTTTATAGTAGAGGTGGAATTATAAGTTGGGATGATGATAGAAATGAGCGGTTGATCTGTAGGTTTCAATACCTTTAGTTTAAACTACTGTAAAGAGCCATAATTTTATCAAAAGCCCCGGTACTTTTTAATCGAATTGCCTGCTTATGGCAATTTTCAATACTTTTCTTTCTGTATTCATCATCTTCCCAAAGCTGCTTTAATTTCTGGCTAATATCGGTTGCATCTTCAGGATCAAAGACGAAACTCATATCACCAATTGTTTCAGGTAAAGAGGTAACGTTTGAACAAATCACCGGAACATCCAGTAAAATAGATTCCATTAAAGGGAAGCTCCCGGCTTCATACAATGTAGGTACAATTACACCCCGACATTTTTTATACAAACTGTAAAGTAATTTTTCCTCAAGAATTCCTGCAAAAATTATCTGATCATGAAGTTTGTGCTGCTCAATAAATGGTTTTAAAACGTTTTCAAAATAAGGGGTTTTGTGGCCAGTACAAACTACCTTTATTGCACTAAATCCCTGCTCCTTTAATAACGTCAAAGCCTCCAATAGCTTATAATGATTTTTGTGTTGCCAGGTATTTGCCGGGTAAAAAATAAAAGCACCATTAATTCCGATAGAAATTAATGGTTCAATATCGGTAACACTATACTTGTCAAACCACAAATTATCCATTTCCAGCAAACACACCTGTATTTTGTCGGCAGGTGTTTGAAAATATTTTATGATGTCGTTTTTAATATGCTGATAGCTTACTATTATTTTATCTGCATGTTTAATGTATTCTAAATAATGTACAGCCCTGTAAGCCCTGTCTTCAGGGCTAAAATATTCAGGGAAATGCAACTCCTGCACATCATGCATGGTACAAATAGATTTTGTATTTTTTGATTGCGGCAGATATTGGTACGGGCAATGAATAATATCAATTTGATGTTTTTTACAAATTTTATCCAGCAAATCATTCTCCAGTTTTGTTTTGGAGAACCGGGTAAAATATGCAGATGCTTTTCTTTTAACTTTGTTTAAAAAAACGTTCCATTCCTTTTTATTGGCCTTGCTGGTTTCTATCAACTTCAATTGAGTATTATGGTTTAAAACCGCCATAATCTCCGGGTCATTTACTTCATGATATATAAAGTATTTATTCCCGGTATCTTTTGAAAGTATTTTGAGCAAAGCCACTGCATATTGCCTTATGCCGCCCATTTCCTGCCCAATAGCTGGTATATAATAAAGGATATTCAATTCTGTTTAGTTTCTGAAATCATCTTCATTCTATGCTGATGATCAAATACCATAAAACGATTTAATGTGTGAACAAACCTCAATCACATCATCATCAGTTAAACCGGGGTAACTGGGTAAATTTATGCCCCTCCATCCAAGGTCTTCCGCGATAGGATGCTTCTGAAAATTTTGTGCATACATAGGCATTGTATGTACTGGATAAAATAAAGGCCTTGTTTCAATACCAAAACTACCCAAATGATCCATTAACGGATCGCGTTTATTAGGTTCATCAACCAAAATAGAACACATCCAATAGGAATGTTTAACACCTGCTGTTGTATGATGGAACGTAACTGGTAAATCATCAACGAGTTGCTGATATAAAAGGCCTATTTCCTGTTTTCGTTTAATAAAAACATCTATTTGTTCTAACTGCGCCACACCCAGGGCAGCACAAATATTTGTCATGCGGTAATTATAACCAACCACATCATGCCAGTAAAAGCGATGTTTCGATAAACCTTGTCCTTTATAATGTACTGAGCGGTCATAAAGGGTTTGATCATTGGTAACCACCATGCCCCCTTCACCTGTTGATATCATTTTGTTCCCAAAAAAACTAAAGGTGGCAATATCTCCAAAAGTTCCCACATGCTGCCCGTTGTATTCAGTGCCTATAGCTTCAGCGCAATCTTCTATTAAAAACAGCGACTTCCTGTTTGCAATGGCTTTTAATGCACCCATATCGCATGGGTGCCCATATAAATGTACAGCCAAAATAGCTTTGGTATTTGGAGTTGTTTTTCTCTCAACATCGGCCGGGTCCATTTGCCAGGTATCGTTCAATGAATCTACGAAAACGGGTTTTGCCCCTGTATAGGTAATTGCATTTACCGATGCAATATAGGTTAGAGTAGGTACTATTACTTCATCGCCGGGGCCAATTCCTAAAACAACAAGGGCCAGATGCAATGCAACTGTTCCATTAGATACCGATGCTGCATATTTTGCATTAACGAATTTGGCAAAGCCATTTTCAAATAAACTAATGAATTTTCCTTTAGAAGAGATCCACGTAGAATCCAGGCATTCATTTACGTACTTTTTCTCATTTCCGGTAAGTGAAGGCCGGTAAACGGGTATCCTTATTTCCATATAAAATTATTTATAAAGGCTTCCATTGACAATCCACAAAAACACATCCATAATCCCCGCCACTAAACTGATAAAAATCGGTGCCGGTTTCCAGTATCTCCATGTGTATGATATCGCTTATTAATTCAATTAATTGTATGTTGGGAATATGGATGGCAAACGAAATCTTATATTCACCCGGCGTCAGTAACCTCCCCGGAACAGTGACTAAGACAGATGATTCCCCTGCGTGCGTGGTAACCTCATTGATGAGCTTTTCTGATGTAAAAACACAGCGTTCTAAATTGTCAAGCACTTTAATGCCAATATTTGCACCAAGATACCTCTCTTCAATATCGAATATTATCCGGAAATTAATTGTTTCATCAAAACTAAAGTCAGACCGTACTTGCTGATCAATGCTCTCAATGGTTATCTCTTTAAATTTCTTACCAGTATCATTACTACTATACCTAACCGCTTTTGCTGCCGATTGTATTTGGGTATAGGCCCTTACACCATTATGTACATTGCTGTTTAAATAAATAGAACCATTATCAAGTATAATGGCGTTATTACACAGATTTTTTATCGCCCCCATATTATGGCTCACAAATAATATTGTCCGGCCTTCGCCTTTGCTTACATCGCCCATTTTGCCGAGACACTTCTTCTGAAATTCTGCATCGCCTACCGCCAATACTTCATCAACAATCAATATTTCCGACTCCAAGTGTGCCGCTACTGCAAACGCAAGTCGCACATACATGCCCGATGAATATCTTTTAACAGGAGTATCTATATAACGCTCAACCCCTGCAAAATCAACTATCTCATCAAACTTTCGCTTTATCTCAGCTTTACGCATTCCGAGGATAGCACCGTTTAAATAAATATTTTCGCGTCCGCTTAATTCAGGATGAAAACCAGTACCTACTTCCAGCAAACTTGCTATGCGCCCCTTTAATTTTATCGAACCGGTAGTAGGGGAGGTTACCCTGCTTAAAATTTTTAGCAATGTGCTTTTACCTGCACCGTTACGGCCTATTATGCCAACGGCATCTCCCTGTTCAACTTCAAAGTTTATATTTTTCAAGCTCCATACTACATCACTGTCTCCTTTTATAGTGCGGTCATTTATCTCGCCAATTTTCAAAAATGGATCTTCCTTGCCCCGCATTCGCGCCCAAAAACGCTCCAGGTCCCGCGATATGGTGCCGGTACCAAAATCACCCAGTTGATAGGCCTTGGACAAACTTTCTACCTTAATTACTTTAGCCATGTTTTATTTGAAGGATAGCTAAATAGCAGTATATTATTGTTGATCATCAAAAATCAATAAAAAATTTTCGGTCAGTTTTGTAAACAGATCCATTTCATTTAAACTCGTTATTTTACTCATTTGAGGAATGGCATACAGCTCATATTGAATTGATTTACAGAAATCCAATAAATCAATATTGCTTAAATTAAATGGAAGAATATTTACCTGGTTCCATTCCATAGCTATAATAGGCTTACACTGCTTTATACAATTTATACCACCCCTTAAGGCCAGCAGATCGGCGCCTTCAACATCAATCTTAATAAGCGATACGTCCGGCTTCTGCTTTTGTTCCCAAATTATATCAATAGTTGTGCACTCTACCTCAACTGTTTTAACCATCGAAGTCCGTTGCGTGTTTTTAATGCCATCAAAAGCGCCGTAAGAAGGATCGGCCAGCTCGAAACTTATTGTGCCGGGCTTGTCAGCAACGGCCTTATCAATAATTTGCCAACGGTTAGCATATTCACTTTCTGCGTTCGTTTTTTTCAAATAAGGTATTGAGTTGGGCGAAGCCTCTACGGATGTAACCGTAATTGATCCGTTATGCCTTAGCAGCGGGATAGCTATTAGCCCTATGTTGGCACCAATGTCCAATATCTCTGTCCCCGGCTTTATTAACCTGCAAAGAAGCTGAACCAGTTCCGATTCGTAAATCCCTTCAAAAATTGCCCTCCTGAAGATGACGCTATTTTTAGGAAAATAAACCCTTTGCTTTAAATAAATAAAGTTTCCTGCTTTGTTCCAATATGGCTGTGCCAGGTTTTTTTTAATGAGATGCTTTAAAACGGGAAACATATAATATGATTTGTTAAGGAGTAGTATTCATCTATACTGTATCAACAAAAGTTTTCTCCACTTTATTAAAAACTATTATCCCAAGTAATAATATTATAACTGTGAATGTAAAACTATATAACAGCAGGCCCCAGCTAAAACTACCTTTCCCTAAAAAGCCATACCTGCAGGTTTCAATTATAGCTGTAATGGGGTTAAACTTTATCAGCCACGAATATCTGCTGTATTTCTTAACCACTTCTGAAAGAGGGTAAATAACGGTTGTGGTATACATTATCAACGGGACGCCGAATGATACCACAAACGCCAGGTCACGGTATTTTGTGGTAACTGCCGAAATGATCATCCCGAACCCCAGGCCCATAGCAGCTATCATCATTATTAAAAAAGGAAATAACAATAAAAACGCATTTGGTGCAATGTTATAACCCGAGATCCAATAAAAAAGCATTAATATAATAAAGAGTATAAACTGCACACCAAACCTTATAAGGTTTGAAAAAACGATACTCAAAGGCATTATGAGGCGCGGAAAATAAACCTTACCC
>JABDFZ010000145.1 GCA_013286325.1 Bacteroidota bacterium
ATAGGATCTGGGTAGAAAAGAATTACGAAGTATTCATTTCGCCTACCACATTGATCCCTAATATTATCCGTGAAATTGGCAGGCTGCGCGAGGTTACTTTCCGTGAAATTGGAGAAGGGACAAACAAAGCTTTGGATCTGGATGAGTATGATATTTACTACCACCATTTGTTTATCTGGGATACAGAAGCTAAACTGATTGTGGGGGCGTACCGCATTGGCCTTGGAGATGAAATATTTTACAGTATTGGTAAAAAAGGCTTTTATGTATCGGAGCTCTTCAAGATCAAGTCGCAATTTACACCAGTACTAAAAAAGAGCATTGAACTTGGTCGTTCATTTGTACGCAAAGAATACCAGCAAAAGCCATTGCCTTTGTTTTTACTGTGGAAGGGTATCCTGAAATATTTAATCGACAACCCGCGCTATCGCTATTTGATTGGACCAGTAAGTATCAGCAATTCGTTTTCGAATTTCTCCAAATCGCTGATAGTCGATTATATCAATCGCAATCATTTTGATCACGATATGGCGCAATATGTAAGGCCCCGTAAAAAATTTAAAGTTAATCTTGAAAGCATTGATACCGACCTTTTAATGGCAGGAGAAGATACTTTTAAAGGTCTTGATAATTTAATATCGGAAGTAGAGACCCGTAATATGAAGGTGCCTGTGCTACTCCGTCAATATATTGCATTAAATGCTAAAATAATCTGTTTCAATATTGACCCTAAGTTTGCGGATTGCCTCGATGGCTTCCTGGTTCTCGATCTTGAAAAAGTACCGCAGGATATATTAGATAAATTGGGGAAGAACTTATAGCTAAGTTCTTATTCTGGTTCTTGATTCTTGCCTTGTATCTTAATACTTTATACCCAGCTTCTTAAATATAAAGTGCAACAGCCATATAGGACCAATCAGTAAAAATTTAAGGTCATCTAAAAATGAAGGTTTCTTACCTTCAATCTTATGGCCTATAAATTGCCCCACCCACGATATAAAGAAGATAATAAGGCATACCAGCCACAATGCAGGGCCGCCTGTTTTTTGTAATTTATCCAGTTCACTTATTCCATAACTAAAAATGAATAAGATGAGCAGCATAAAATAAGACAAAACGGGAGAAAGCTTATAATAGTAGTAAATGCTAAAGGCTATTAAAAACGATGCCCAGTTAAAGAGCCCGTTATATTGCCCTAAAAATTTAATATAAGGAAACGGTATCGCCCAGATTAATCCCATCAGGCTGAATACAATAAGCGGCACACATATCCAGTGGATTAGTTTGTTTGTTGGGTTTTGATGGCTTTCGGCGTATTTATCGAAATAAATATCAACTGGCCGTTTAGCATCTTTTGGGTCTTTCATGGATTTCTTCTAAAATGCCTTTTTGCATTATATGATATTAGATATTCTTTATGATTGACGTACTTACCTATAAGCAAATTCAACTTTTCGTTATGTGTCTTAGCGAGGTAATAAAACGCCGTCGGCAAATTATACATGTAATACGCTCTATTTTTCTCAAGCTCACCCACGGACAAGATGCATGTGTTAATCATATCAGCATCTTTATTTAGCTCATATATTGAAGTGCCGATTATTAGCTTTATCATCGCGCTTGATGAAATTTGCAACGCATCATAGAATAATGGTATCGCTTTTTCAGAACGCAAATATAATAATGTGTCAATAATTAATGTATCGGGATCATCAGTTGAAAATCTGCAAATTAATGCATCCTCAACCAATTTCTTTTCTTGTTCGTCTAGTTTATCAATTGATTGTGTATTACTAAACCCATCCCGATGTTGATAATCTGATGGGGGAATTATTTCATCTATAAAATTCTCTATGTTTAACATGGTATAACATAGATACGAAAAAAAGCGATGGTTTTCACACATCGCCTTTAATATTCAAATGATTACAAGTTATTTTGCAAATGCAACCGACCTTGTTTCCCTTATTACGGTAACTTTTATTTGCCCGGGATAGGTCATTTCAGTTTGGATACGGTTTGAAATATCAGCCGCTAAAACTTCTGATTGTGCATCGCTTATCTTTTCGCTTTCAACAACAACACGTAACTCACGGCCAGCTTGAATAGCGAATGTTTTTTCGACTCCCGGATATGATAAAGCAAGCTCTTCAAGCTCCTTTAAACGCTTGATATAGCTTTCAACCACCTCGCGGCGTGCACCCGGCCTTGCGCCTGATATAGCGTCACAAACCTGTATTATCGGCGACAGCATGGAAGTCATTTCCACCTCATCGTGGTGGGCGCCTATTGCATTACAAACCTCTGGATGTTCTTTATATTTTTCGGCAAGCTGCATACCTAAAATTGCGTGTGGCAATTCTGGATTATCATCAGGCACTTTACCAATGTCGTGAAGTAGTCCGGCACGTTTAGCCAGCTTAACGTTTAACCCCAGTTCTGCAGCCATAGTAGCACAGAAGTTGGCTACTTCGCGTGAGTGCTGTAACAGGTTTTGTCCGTATGACGATCTGTAACGCATTCTGCCAACCATCCTTATCAATTCAGGATGCAGACCGTTAATACCCAAATCAATTACGGTACGTTCGCCTATCTCAACTATTTCTTCCTCAATCTGTTTTTTGGTTTTAGCAACCACCTCTTCAATACGTGCCGGGTGGATACGCCCATCAGTCACCAAGCGGTGCATGGCCAAACGGGCAATCTCACGCCTAACAGGATCAAAGCCCGATAATATGATGGCTTCAGGTGTATCATCCACAATAATTTCAATGCCGGTAGCAGCTTCCAACGCACGGATATTCCTACCCTCACGGCCAATGATTCGGCCTTTTATTTCATCATTCTCAATATTGAAAATAGAAACTGTGTTCTCAATTGCTGCTTCGGTAGCCGTACGCTGTATGGTTTGAATAACTATCTTCTTAGCTTCTTTTGTAGCAGTAAGCTTGGCTTCGTCAACAATATCTTTTATCTGTGCCATAGCTTTGCTACGGGCTTCTTCACGCAAATTATCTATCAGCTGGTTTTTAGCATCCTCTGCCGATAAACCTGCAATTGTTTCCAGCTGCTGCACATGCGAGTTCTTTAACACCTCAACTTCTTCCTGTTTTTTAACTACAATTTCGGTTTGGCGCTCAAGATTTTTACGTGCGTTTTCAATCTCGTTATCCTTGCGGTTTTGGTTTTCCAAACGCTGATTTAAGGATTGTTCCTTTTGCTTGATACCATTTTCGCGTTGATTGATGTTGTTATTTTTCTCATTGATCTGTTGCTCATGCTCGGCTTTCATCTGTAAAAACCGCTCTTTTGCTTCCAGTAATTTATTTTTCTTCAGAATTTCAGCATCGTTTTCAGCGTCTTTCAATATCTTTTTTACTTTATGCTGAGCTGCAACTTCCTGGTCTTTAAATAGTTTCCGAAGTAAAAAGCGCCCTAAAATAAACCCCGGAAGGCCTCCTATCAGCACGCCGATGATAAGATATAATAATGTATTACTCATGTCTATAATTGGTATATAATAAAAAAACCGCAACTAATATTTAAGGTTCATGTATCTAAAAACTTCATTTCGGACATGGAATCACGGTTCGCCGTTTAACCATCACGATCAACGCATACCGCTTCTATCCATTCATATTGAAGCGTTAAGTTTTTAATAGTGAAACTTAAAATTTAACTGCGGTTAAATCTTAATTGCTCTGTTATATGTAAAGAACGTTATTGCTTTGAAAAAAATTCTGATAACAAATAATCCAACTGGTAAACCTTTTCTGTTACTTCTGTATCTTCAACAGTAACTTTCATGTCTGCCTTTAACGATGATGTTGCATAATGCAGCACGCACATCGAAAGCAAATCCTGTTTGTCCCTTACCGCATAATTTTCCTGATATTCCTTTATCCGGTCATTAATTAGTTTGGCTGCCCTACGTATTATTTCTTCCTCTTCCATGTTTACCTTTAAAGGGTAAACTCTGTCAGCAATATTTATTTTAATAGAGATTTCTCCCATTTGAGCTTTTCACTTTTGTATTACTTCTTCAATAATACAATACACTTATCTATTTCCTGCACAAATTCGTTAATTTTTTGCTTTATGTCAAGACTTTTTTCATTTGTTTCTGAAAACGACTTCGCCATCTTCAGCGCCCTAAGCTTTTCGTCGAGCTCTTTTGTCTTATTTTTACTGGCATCCAGCGCTACAGATAGCGCCTCACTTTCCAGTTTCAACAAGTCATTTTCCTCCTGCAAAGCAGCACAAAGCTCAATTAAGCGCTCCGTTCTTTCTACAATTTTATTTAATTGCTCTGCTAAGGCCATGTTTTATTTAGTGATTTTCTGAATTAGTGATTGAGTGAATTTTTTATTGGTTAATGCTTTAAGGCTGAATATATTAATTAATATTTAAAAGGCATTACAGATTACGGAACTTGCTTATTTTCAAATTTACAATTACTTAATTACTAATTCACCAACTCACCCATTCACTAATTATTTCCTTATCTCCGCTCCTGCTTCCTTATTTAAATTATAAATTAGTTTTTGCATTATGCTGTCAATCGCTTTATCGGTCAGTGTTTTTTCACTGTCCTGTATGATAAAGCTTAGCGCGTATGATTTTTTTCCTGCAGGGAGTTTATCACCTTCGTAAACATCAAACACGCTCACATCCTGTAGCAATTTACGTTCCGTTCTCTCTGCGATCTGCTTTAACTGACCAAATGTAACTGACTTATCAATCAACATAGAAAGGTCGCGCCTTACTGCCGGGAATTTTGATACATCCTGGAAAACGATCTTGTTTTTACGTACTGCTGCCAGTATCATATCAAAATTAAAATCGGCACAAAAAACTTCCTTATCCACGTCGGCCTTTTTCAAGGCTTCAGGAGATACCTTGCCAAATTTAACCAGCTGCCTGCCATTACGTTTATACTGCATGCCCCAGCTAAGTTTTGAACAGGTTGATTCTTCGAGAGATAGGTCACTGATGTTTAATTTAGTGATTATCCCGTCTACGATAGCTTTCAAATTATAAAATGAAACCTGCTTTGCTTTTTGGTTCCACTGCTCGGGTTTATCGGTTCCCGAAATGAATATGGCGAACCGTTGTGTTTCGGTATACTTATCTTCATTAACCTCGTAAACCTTACCAAACTCATACAATTTCAGATCGGCATTTTTGCGGTTTTGGTTGTAAGCGATGGCTTCTAATCCTGAGTAAACCAGCGTTTGGCGCATTACATCCAGGTCACTGCTTAACGGGTTCAATATTTTAACCGCCTTATCCAGATTTGATGAATAAGCCGATTTGGTTAATGAGTTCGACATGATCTCGTTAAAACCATTCGCGCTAAGCATGTCCGATATTAAGTTCTGTACCGTATCCTTCTCAGGCCTGATGGATGTATTTAACGATGCTCTGATCTGTGTAGGGATCTCGATGTTGTTATAGCCGTAAATACGCAATATCTCTTCCACAACATCTACCTCACGGGTTATATCCACGCGGTATGGTGGTACTTTTAATGATAGCCCCTCGCCTGTTTCGCCAACAATTTCAATATCCAAAGCTTTGATAATTGCTTTCATCTCGCCATGCGGAATTTCCTTGCCAATCAACCTGTGGATATTTTTATAGGTAACCTCTATTTCAAATGGTGCAACAGGGTTTGGATAATGATCTGAGATTTCAGATGTTATTTTTCCGCCTGCAACTTCCTGGATTAGCAAAGCCGCACGTTTTAAAGCAAATACAGTCATATCCGGATCGGTGCCACGTTCAAACCTAAACGAAGCATCAGTTTTCAGACCATGCCTTTTAGCTGTTTTACGAACCGATACCGCGTTAAAATATGCGCTCTCTAAAAAGATGTTTTTCGTTGACGCTTTTATGCCTGATTCTGCTCCACCAAAAACACCTGCTATACACATCGGCGCTTCAGCATTGCCAATCATCAAATCATCGGCGCTTAGCTTACGTTCTATATCATCCAATGTTTTGAATGTGGTTCCTTCCGGGTAGTTTTTTACCAGAACTGTATTTCCCTTAATGGCGTCGGCATCAAAAGCATGCAACGGCTGACCAAGATCGTGTAATGCATAATTGGTAGCATCTACAATATTGTTAATGGAACGGATACCTATAACGGCCAGCCTTTCTTTTAACCATTTTGGCGATTCCTTAACCTCAACACCGGAGATAGTAACACCAGAGTACCGTGGACTTGCAGCCTCGTTCTCCACCACAACTTTAATTGTGTTACTGGTATTGTCGACCTTGAATGCCGAAACATCCGGTTTTTTTATGCCGATCTTTAAAAATGCAGCAATATCTCTTGCCGTACCCAAATGCGAAGCCGCATCGGCGCGGTTTGGCGTTAAGCCTATTTCATAAAGATAATCGTCGTTTAATTTGAAGTAATCTTTTGCAAGGGTACCAACTTCAGTATCCGCATCAAGTACCATAATACCTGCATGGTCTGTACCCAGGCCAATCTCGTCCTCCGCGCAAATCATTCCTTCAGATACCTCACCCCTTATTTTTGATTTATTGATTTTGAATGGCTCGCCAACTGTAGGATAAACTGTTGTACCAACGGTAGCAACCACTACTTTTTGTCCTGCAGCTACATTGTGCGCACCACAAACAATCTGCAAGTCTTCTCCTGTGCCAACATCAACTTTGGTAACACTCAATCTGTCGGCATTGGGGTGCTGGTAACGCTCCTTTACATAACCAACCACTAAACCTTCCAGTCCGCCCGGTATGGCCTGCACTTTTTCAAGGCTTTCCACCTCCAGCCCCGTGCCGGTTAATATAGTCGAGATCTCTTCGGGAGTTTTATCTGTATCAATAAATTCTTTAAGCCAATTATACGATATCTTCATTATAGCGCGATGATAATCGGCAAAGATAGGATTTAGTCGGGAAGTCCGAAAGACGGAATGCCCGAAAGTGAGGAAAAGCTTATAGCGAAAAACCGAAAAAAATGCCAAAAATAAAAAAGCTTAAAACTAACGTTAATTAGTTTTAAGCTTT
>JABDFZ010000146.1 GCA_013286325.1 Bacteroidota bacterium
CAAAAGGCAAATCGCCCCTCATATCCCACTCCCAATAGCCGGCACGAAGATCATTCTCTACTAAATAACTTTCAGTTATACCTGTACCCATAACAAATTATCCCTTAAAAAATTTCAAGAGTAATACAAAACAGGCGCCCCTACTCTTTACTAATTATCTACCGACCAATATCATTAAGCTAAGGTTTAGTTTAACTTACTAATTCATCCTAAAGGAGTTAAATAAAGAATATGTAATGTTAATTAATTATAAATCAATCGTCAACCATTAAATAACCTCTTTTTTGAGAAAAATACCTGATAAATACTTATTATATGTTGATTGCTAAGGAAACAAAGTATTTACATAAGGTCTAAGCCAACTTGAAGAGCTATATTATTATAACTGGTTATATTTTTATTACGTTGGGTTACAAATAAATGTTGCGGACTAAAAACCAAATAAGTGGAGTAGGATTAATAGATAATCGATACATCAGGTGTAAATATTTCAATTTTTTCTTTTCCTGATACGGCAATCTGCTTTGTTTCCTTATTAAATATAATCTGAGGGGGATTTTCTAAGTGGTGAATAATAGATGAGCGCTGATTACCACTATTAAACTCTTCATCTCTATCTATTACTTCTCCTGTATTAATATTTATGATCTTAGGATAATTAAATAAATCCCAGGCAAAACTTTCATTGATCACGAATAAATTCCCAAACTCGACATTTATTGAAACAGGCTTTGAAAGTTGATCAGTTTTCAAATCCCATACTGATATATGCTTTGGCGGGAATTTTTTTAAATTATCGTCATCAATAATTTCATCCGATGACCCAATAAGAATTTTGTCATTACTGATAAAACTTGCCGTACAAACTTCTACGCCTACATCGGGATATAAGGTTGATTTATCCAGCAAAGAAGGATTACTAAAGCAATTCTCAATATTAAAAACCTCTATGACATCCAGCGGATGCCAAAACCAACCTTTACTTATTAAATAACTATTGTTAGGGCTTATTTCCAATCTTGAATGAAATACATCAGATGGTTGTCTTCCTGTTATATTGGTGGTTAACTCCCCGGTTTCTACATTTTCAAAATCAAGCTGATTATATGCAATCGGGCAATGGATGAGATAGGTGACATCTTTCCTTGTTAAAAAAGCGGCCGGATATTCATAAACATCTGCGCAGTAATACGAGCGATTAATTTCCCGGAGAATTTTCCCTTCTTTTAATAAAAGTCCTTTAGTGCCTAATCTTATATATATAAATTGATATTTACCATCTGCCGACGTTATTGCTCCATCGAAGTTAAATCCAAAATGATATTTTTCGAGTTGTTTTATTTTTCCATCAAATAAGTACTGATTTCCTACGCTAGCCCAATCAACAATTGTATTATTAAACCAGGTAATTGTTTTTAAGCTATTAGCTGTTAACGTTTCTCTTTGCATGTTACGCCTATATCTCTTGAAAGCATTGTATACCTAAAACCTAAACCCAACAGATATATACGGCAATGAACCCTCCTTTGAAAAACCCACAGCTGCCTGGATCAGTACCAGCTCAGCTGGTATAACATAAATACCACCGCCATAACCATCATGCCAGGCGTTTGAACTATCCGTTGCCGACCAAACCCGGCCAATATCATTAAATCCAATAATTCCAACGCTGCCCGGTAATAGATATGAGGTAAAATCCAGCACCTTTAACCGCAGCTCCAGGTTATTGTAAAGCATAGTACGGCCGGTAAACCGCCAGGTATGGTAGCCCCTTAAAGTTTGTGGGCCGCCGAGTTTGATCTGTTGAAAATAATCAGCATTGCCGAAATAAGTGCCTCCACCTGTGCGGTTGGCTATAACCAGCACTGAATCTTTATCGGGATTAACGTAAAAACTAAATTCGGACAAAATTTGCGTGTAGGCATTATGTGATCCGTTTAGTGCTTTCATGGAATTTACCGTTGTGTTCCAGTAAACGCCGCTGGTGGTTACAGTGCCTTTATTACGGGTATCATAAGTTGCACCACCCACTAAGCCAACCGACCATTTGGTAGAAAACACATTCTCATCCGGGTGGGTTGCGTTATAATCGTTCAGGAACCTGCTGGTATTGTTATCAGCCTGGCTGTTATAAAACTGCCCGCCAACTCCAGCATTAAGCACCCAATTACCATACCTATGATACAGTGAAACATCGGTAGTAACCAAATCGTAACGGTTGCGATAATAACTGATCTCTTTATTCCCTTCATTTACAAATGGCGTACCATTACCTATCCCAAAAAAGTTGCTTACGTTATTTGGTCCTCTGGATAATGCATTGATGCGGATATCATTATTACCGATTGCGTTTTTAAAATCGGCAACATAGGTAAACAAAAGCGATTTACGAGAAAGCGAGTAATTGGTTAAAAACTCTTCCCTAAATGAATATGGCTCACCTCTGAAACCATGCTTCTCGTATGAAAAGCCACCGATCAGCAAAATGCCGATATCTGTGTTATAATTAGCCAGTATAATTGGTTCAAATCTGTCGTACTTAAAGCTGGTTTTGTTATAGCTATTTACTCCGGTATCCCTACTTGTACGGATCCTTGCTTCAGATGATGGAGGAATAATATTAGTTGAATCCGACCTGTCGTAGATATAAATGTTGCTGCGGTTATTCAGTTTTTTATCTACATAAAAGCTATCCACACCTGCACCGCCAATCATCCGTACTTTTATAGGCGATGGGGCGTCGCCGGTTACAGAAAACACATCATTGCCATCAAAACCGTAGAGCCTTACTTCTTTGGTAACGTCAGGTTTAAATACCCTGTGATAGGTAGTTTTATCTATATCGCCGCCTTTACTTATTTTTTTTACCGTTACTTCAAGGTTACCACCATTTTGCTCATTAATGCTGAAATTATCACGTTTGTCTGAAGCAGGGATCTCAACATAAATGGATATAAACCTGTAATATTCAAGCGCCTGCTTCATCAGGTTGTCACGTCTGCCCTTCATTTTTGCGATGATTGCGTTGCCCGAAAGTTTAAAAATAGTATCAGGCATTAATTTAACCGCCGCAGTGATCACGCTGTCAGTAAGCGTTTTTTGAACGTATGTAATTTGCTCGCGCCAGTCATCCTCACTCAGCTGGTTCAAAAAATAGCGATCAAAATAGCGCGCGTTAAAATTCCAGCCCTCAATATCCCTGATCTCATCGCTATAACCCTGGAACTTTGATTTAAGCCATTGGTGCGATACTATCCATGGAAAAACACCCGATGTTCTGTAATAAACCTGGTCACGGTCGCGGGGTACGGGTTCATATAAATTACCTTTCTTTTCGTCAATCTTTTCCCAGCGCCACTGGTCTTCATGCCGGTCCCAATCGCCAAGCAGCATATCCAGCAGGCGCGCTTTCAGCACTGTTTTTTCATCAACCTGGTTATCATTATCATCCTTCAGCTTACGTTGTACTTTTTCGGTATTATCAGTTTTATCAGCATCAAGCGGTTCCCGTTCCTCAAACAAAAAAACCTTATTGGCAAAGTCTTTAGCATACTTGCCCAGCGCCGGGTCATCCTTTACATACACTATTTGCGGGTTTGAATGCGGAATGCCCAATGCCTGGGCAAGCGGAGGTACTGTAAGCGCAGCAAAAGGATGTGCTGCCGATACCTGGTCCTGTAAAATATCTTTTGCTACTGTTGGGCGCAGTCTTGGCGGCAAACCCCGCTCAGGGTATTTCTGAATGGTACGTAACACCCATTGCTGGCCTGTTGAATCCTGTAGCCGCAACGACATGGTCTGCAAGCCGCCGCCCTTTTGTAAGATCTTTAACCCTCCCTTTTCATCCTCCAACCTGAATATACGCATTTTTACAGGCGCGGCCCACAAAGCGCGGTAGTTGTCGCCAAACCAAAAACGATGTGCTTTACCAACGTGGTTATATTCAGGTTCAACAGCTATGCGGATGCTGTCGTTCTTTACTTGCTGAGCATTGGCCCCGGCACAAAAAAGTAATAAAATCAATAATAGCGTAAAGCTTTTTTTCATAGTAGCGCAGTAATCGTAATGAATGATTGGTTTACTTTCCAGGTAAGATCAGGGGTTATCTGCCGGATTTCAGGTTTTATCACCCAACAATAAAATAAATATACATCAATAATTTTAGTTAGAAAAAAGGCGGAATTTCAGTTGTTAAATAATGTCTTTTAGGATGCCGGTTTAAAAATGAGTTATTTTGTAAACGCTTAACACATTAAAATGGCAGATGGTTTTTTAAATACAATGCTGGATAACGAAATAAAAGATTCCTTTTCAATTATCCGTTACAACAACCAGCAGTTCGACCTTCAGCCCTTGTGCCGGCTCACTTATAACCGCATCTTTTTAATAAGTACAGGAAGTGGAGCTATCTGCATTGATAATGAAACCTATCCCATTACCGGTAATGAATTATTTTTGCTGGCAAAAGGACAAGTATATGCTTTTGATCGGCACACCAGTGTTTCCGGCTATGAGCTTTGCTTTGGTGATTGCTTTTGGGAGAAAACACCTGCAAGCGCCAGCAATTGCAAAGCAGTATTGTTCAATAACGCCTCAGCAAACCAGCACCTGTGTATAAATGCAGAAAGTTTTTCTGAACTGGACACACTATTCCGGGTACTTTATGCAGAATATATTGGAGCAGATTATATCAATAAGCTGGATGCATTGGCAGCCTATTTAAAGATAATTATGATAAAAATTGCCAATGTAAACGCATCTTTAATTAACGGTTATGATAGCTTTGAAAACCAGCTGTACCGCCAGTTTTTAGAGTTGGTGAGCAATCAGTATCAAACTACACACGAGGTTGCTGACTTTGCCAATCAGTTGGGCGTCTCCGCAAGAAAGCTTTCTGATCTGTGCAAACGTTGCAGTGGCAAAGGAGCAAAAGACATTATCAATGGCCAGTTGATTGCCGAGGCCAAGCGTTCGTTACAGTTCTCTTCAAAGCCGGTAAAGGAAATTGCCTTTCAGCTTAACTTCTCGGCGCCTGATCAGTTCAGTCATTTTTTTAAGAAAAACACGCAGATTTCTCCAAATGATTACCGCGATCATTTTGTAAATATTGGCAGGTGATTAGCGGTTTTTAACATTCCGCAGGCCATTTGCCCATCTACCTTTGTTGATACAAAATCAACAAATATGTCAGTAAATAAATTGAAAACAGTAGCTGGGATAAGTATTCCCGATAGCGCCATTGCCACCCAGGCCACGGAGCTTTTATTAACACACGGAACCGAATTCATTTATAATCATTCACTAAGGGTTTTTCTTTTTGCATCGCTTAACGGCAAACGCAGCAACTTACTATATGATGCCGAATTGCTTTATGTAAGCTCCGTATTTCATGACCTTGGCTTAACCAAAAAGTACAGCAGCCCCGATCTTCGCTTTGAAGTAGATGGTGCAAATGCCGCTCGTGATTTTCTTAAAAGCCATGGCTTACCAAAAGAATCGCTTCAACTGGTATGGGATACCATTGCTCTGCACACCACTATCGGCATAGCCGAGCATAAAGAGCCTGAAGTTGCCCTGATGTACTCAGGCGTTGGCCTTGATGTAATGGGCGAAGGATATGAAAACCTGAGCGACGAAAACAGGACAGAGATTATCAGCGCTTTTCCGCGCAATGATTTTAAGAAAAAGATTATCCCCACTTTTTTTAGCGGCTTTGAGCATAAAACTGAAACCACCTTTGGCAATATCAAGGCCGATGTTTGTGCCTTTATGATCCCTAACTTTCAGCGCAAAAATTTCTGCGATTGTATCTTGTGCTCTCCATGGAGCGAGTAAATTAATCTATTCAAAATTCAGTGCAGGGCATCGCCCTGCACTGATGTGTTTAACCCTTTCAGGGCTTTTTGTTTTCCCGGAATATATTCTTCCGGGCCTTCGAACCCCAATCCATAATAATCTCTTCTCAATTCGTGAATTGAGAAGACGCGACTCATCCGGCGCGGTACTATTGCTATATGTACGCAACGCGCTTCCGACCAAATGCACTTTTTGCCCTATTAAAATACCACATGCGTTTTCGTGGCGGAAATTTTATGCCTTGTCGAATAATTAAAAATCGGGGCAATTATCTTGGTTGATTTGCAGTGTAATAAAAAATAACAACCAGGAATAGGGGTAAAATTAAAATCAAATGTATTACCAGTATAAAACAGGAATAATAACTCTTAAACATAACACTATGATACCTGCATTAACCATATGGCTTTTTAAAAAATACGGAAGGCCGTTTTTAAATAAACATAACATCACATTTAGCAGGGTAATGGTGCCGGTTAAAAAGCTATCTGTAACTATCCTGTTTTTGGCGATCAGCTCATTGGCATTTGCACAAGAGCAAACGCTTAACTATAACGTGCTGCATAGCGGTCATACCGTTGGCCACATGAAATTGCAGCAACGGAAGGAAGGGGATGATACATTTTTAAAAATAGCTTCGGATGTTAAGATGCGTTTCGTGTTCAGCATTTGCGTAAATATTGTAGAGGATTCACATTACTGTAACGGAAAATTGATCAGCTCACACGTATCACGTATGGTGAACGGCAAGCAAAAGGCTAATAAAATTACCAGGGCCAACGGTGAAACCTACCAACTAACTGATGATGACAAAATAACATCCATTAACCAAAAACAGATCAGCAATAACCTTACTATGATGTATCTACAGGAGCCTGTAGGCTTGTCACAGATCTACTCTGATAATTTTCAGCAGTTTGTACAGGTTAAGCGGGTAGATAGCCACACCTACCGCATTAACCTGCCCGACGGTAATTACAATTATTATACCTACACCAATGGCATTTGCAGCAAGGTTGATATTCAT
>JABDFZ010000147.1:0-3669 GCA_013286325.1 Bacteroidota bacterium
CGCATAGGTATTTGTGGGACTGATCTGCATGCTTTTGAAGGCACACAACCTTATTTTAAATATCCACGCATATTGGGTCACGAGCTTGCTGCCGAATTAATAGAATTTGATAATGCTCCGGGTTTTACAAAAGGCGAAGCGGTAACATTTATTCCATATTTTAATTGTGGTGTATGCATAGCATGCCGCAACGGTAAACCAAACTGCTGTGTTGACCTAAAAGTTTGCGGTGTACATGTTGATGGTGGTATGGTTGAATATCTTTCGGTACCATCAATTTCTTTGGTGCACGGTGAAGGGTTAAGTTATGATGAACTTGCCTTGATTGAGCCACTGGCAATCGGCGCTCATGGCGTAATGCGGGCGGGGATAACAAAAGGTGAGTTTGTTTTGATTATAGGGGCTGGCCCGATAGGTTTAGGCACTATAGAATTTGCAAGAATTGCAGGTGCTGAAGTAATAGTTCTGGATGTAAATGAAGCAAGACTTGATTTCTGCAGGCAATATTTAAACGTAAAACACACTATAAATGCTAAGTCCACTGATGTATTGGAGCAATTAAAAATGATAACCAACAGCGATATGCCAACAGTGGTTATTGATGCAACCGGAAATCAGAAAGCTATTAATAATGCTTTTCAGTATATGGCCCACGGTGCAAGATTTGTACTGATAGGGCTGCAAAAAAATGAAATTTCCTTTAGTCATCCTGAATTTCATAAACGCGAGGCAACTTTAATGAGCAGCAGGAACGCAACTCGGCATGACTTTGAGCATGTTATAATCTGTATGAAAAACGGATTAATAAAGCCTAAAACCTATATTACTCACCAGTTTAACTTTGATGAGTTGAAAAACAATTTTGCAGACTTACTTAAGCCTGAAACAGGAGTGATTAAAGCAATGGTTTCGATAGAATAAAACTATTGCAAATCTCTTCAGGATTTTATTCCACCCAAAAAGTCGATCACAACTTTATTAAATTCATCTGGATGCTCTAAATTAGGCATGTGACCTGCATCTTCGATGATAGCCAGTTTACAATTTTTAAGATTTTCTTTCAGCTCTTCGGCTTTTGCAACAGGGGTGTACTCATCATCGCGGCCAACAATTACAAGGGTTGGTACATTAATAGCCGGAAGAACTTCCTTTAAATAATCAATTCTCTCGGCTCTTGCACGTAACGCGGTTGCAGCGCCTGAAGGCGGAGTGCCCTTCATCATTTTTAAAACATGACCTGATACCTGTGGCATTGAGCTAACATGCGCTGGGGTGATCATTTTATAAATCACTTCATCAGCATAAGCTTCCATTCCTTCTTTTTCCAGGCGGTTGGCCGTATCATAACGCCCTTGTTTAATTTCGGGGGTATCTAATCCGGCGAATGTATCGGCAAATATTAATGATCTTATTCTTTGTGGGGCCTGGCGAAACATTTCCATTATTATCTGGCCGCCCATTGAAAGCCCGCCTAAGTGGAAATTATCAATTTTTAAAGAATTCAATAACTGTAAAATATCGGTGGCATAGTCTTCAAACTTAGTATTTGAATGACCGGGTAAAGTACTTTGGCCGTATCCTCTTAAATCGGGAGTGATAACATTGTACAAACCGGCAAGCGCCTCTACCTGTGGGTTCCACATGGAGTAATCGAAGGGGTGACCGTGAACCAAAACAACCGGCTCGCCACTTCCAGTAACTTTATAAGCTATTTCGAGATCATTGATTTTTACAGTATCCATATATTAAATGACCAGCAAACTTACGAAGTTTTGAAACTTCGTAAGTCTTTAATATGTCAGATTAAACTTTTTTTGGAGGCAGATCGAACGCTACAGCATTATGCTCAAAGTGGCCTTTGTGTGAGCCATCGCAAAATGGCTTATTAGCCGACATACCACAACGACAAATGGAAACAATTGTGCGGCCCTGCAAGCCATAAGCATTGCCCTCCATATCAACTATTTCAAAATCGCCTTCAATTTTTACGGACCCGTTATTGTTTATGGTAAGTTTGGTTTTTTCCATGAATTTTTCTTTTTTGCGCGAAGGTAATCATCCTTAACCATCAATAATAAATTGTTGTTTATATAGATGAATTCTAATTAAAGAACACCAGCAATTTTTTTAAGAAAATACGTTATATACTTTTAAAAGATGGGTGCGGTTAATTAAAGATATTTACCTTTATTGCAACTAAACCCTTATAAGTCATTATTTACTTACACCTGAACCCATATTATGAATTACCCCGGTCATATATTGCAGCAACAGGCTATTGATATAGTCAGCATTAAAGCTATTCAGCATCAATTAAATAATAAAGGCTGCGGCCCTATTAAGGTTACCGGCGAATTTGATATTGAAACGAGTAACAGTGTTTTTTTATTCCAAACCCGTTTTAACGATATCAACGGAAATCCACTGGATGCAGATGGCGTTGTGGGCCCGATTACGTGGTCGGCATTGTTTGGCGCTAAAAATATTAAACCTATAATTACCGCTCCTAATAGTCTCCTTACAACAGTTTTGGATATTGCCCGGTCACAGATAGGGCTGGTTGAGTTTCCGGCAGGAAGCAATGACGGGCCCGGAATAAATAAATATCATGAGGCAGCAGGCATTGCGTATGGACAGCGATGGTCGATGGCGTTTGTGTACTGGTGCTTTGAACAGGCCTGCCTACATCTCGAAATAGCAAACCCGGTATTTAAAACCGGTGATGTAATTAAAGGCTGGCTTAAAGCGAAAGGTAAAATATTAACCGCACATGATGCAAAGGTAAATACATCGCTGGTATTGCCCGGCCAGGTATTTATTATAACTACAGGCGGCGGACACGGCCATGCAGGTATTGTTGAACGAAATGAAAATGGCCGGTTAACCTCCATTGAGGGGAATATATGCACAAACAGCAATGACGGAGCGATAGGTGTTTTCAGGCGGACAGGACGCTTTATAGATGCAATAAATACTGGCTTTATTCAGTTTGAATAACTGTTCATTTAACCTTTGCCAAGCAATACACTTTGCAGCACCCCCCAAACATTATTACCTACAATTTTAGCGCCTTCCACATTTGGATGGATGCCATCTTTTTGATTTAATGAGGACACGCCGCCAACATCTTTTAGCAGAAATGGCATAAAGGTCATGTTGTTTTTTGCAGCAATGCCTGGAAAAATAGCTTTAAAACTATAAGCGTATTTGCCGCCCATATTTGGCGGCACCTGCATGCCGAGCAATACCAGTTTTGCATTGGGATATTTTGCTTTTACTGCATCGATAATTGCCTGAAGATTTTGCATTGTCTCAGTTACCGGGATGCCGCGCAGGCCATCGTTAGCACCAAGTTCCAAAACAAATACATCTACCTTTTGCTTTAATACCCAGTTTATCCGGCCTTTACCCCCTGCCGATGTTTCGCCGCTTACCCCCGCATTGACTACTTTATAATGCAGCTTTGCCTCATCAATTTTGGTTTGAACTACACCCGGAAATGCTTTTGAGGGATCATCCAGTCCGTAGCCGGCAGTTAAACTATCACCAAAGAAAAGGACTATTTTGTCTGTTGATGAAGAATCGGGCTTGCTGGTTATTGCCGAAGCCTCTGCGGGCGCAGCTTTTTTATCGCCGCAGGCTGCAAGAAACAGAACGGTAGTTATTAAG